>JAAEZW010000178.1 GCA_018222665.1 Paracoccaceae bacterium | reverse complement strand
CTTTATCGGCAAGATTTAATTGTCCGCCAAGGCGATCAGATGCTTCAAATAGAACAACAGAATGTCCTCGTGATGCGGAAACGCGTGCAGCCTCTAGACCAGCTGGTCCTCCTCCAACAATCACTACTTTTTTTGATGTTTTTGAGGATTGTATGATGTGCGATATTGTTTGTTCACGACCAGTGGCTGCATTATGTCCACACACTGCCGGCTTGCCTTGGTTTACTCTATCTACGCAGTACCCGAGCCCTACGCATGGCCTGATCCGATCCTCATTTCCGTCACGCAATTTACGAATGAGATGTGGATCGGCAATGTGTGCGCGTGTCATACCAACAAGGTCAACATATCCACCTGAAACTGCGTGATTTGCCGTCGCAAGATCGGCGATCCCACCGGCGTGCAGAATTGGGAGTGAAACTTCATTTCGAATTCTTTGGGCGATAGTGAGGTGGGGAGCAGATGGGAGTCCCATCGGCCTGACCCATTCGGCCAAACCCAAATCATCATAAGGTGCCCCGGCAACAACATTGATCAAATCGACATTGCCACTGCGGTCCAACAATTTTGCAGCGTTCACGCAATCATCAGCGGTTAAGCCATGCTTCGATAACTCATCACCAGTCACCCGAATTGAAATCACAAAATCTGATCCGACTGCGGCTCTCATGGCGTCCAAGACATGCAATGTAATGCGCATACGATTTTCTAAGTCTCCGCCATAGTCGTCCGTTCTGAAATTGGTTTGTGGCGATAAAAATTGACCAAGCAAATGTGAATGAGACAGTATTTCTATTCCATCAAATCCGCCTTGTTCGCACCGGCGTGCAGCAGAAGAAAAGTTTTCAACAACACGATCGATATCTTCCTGTTCCATCACTTTTGGGAATGCCCGATGCGCTCTCTCTCGTACTGCGGACGGTGCGATGACTGGAAGCCAATCTCCGTCATCCCACGATGTACGCCTGCCCATATGCGTAATCTGGCACATGACCGCAGCACCATGTGATTTAACCCCGTCAGTTAGACGTTGAAACCATGGAATGATCGTATCATCCCCTGCATAGAGTTGTCCAAAAACCGAAGGGCTTTCCGGCGAGATGTTGGTTGACCCACCAATCATGGTTAAGGCGACTCCGCCTTTAGCTTTTTCCTCGTGATATAAACGGTAGCGATCCTTAGGGTGACCATTTTCCACAAAATTAGGAGCATGCGATGTGCTAACTATCCTGTTTCTCAAACGCAGGTTTTTCAATTTGAAGGGATCTAGCAGTTTATTCATTTTTTTCTTGCGCTGAATTCTAAGGATCACAGGTGTCTGATTTCTCGTTTACTGGTTTCATATTGACCAATATGTGCATCAATGAAAATGTTTTGCACCTAAAATTGTAATCATGAATCTAAGATTCATAAAATTCAATTTCATGTCTCCCCATATCGCTTATACTGCTTCAGACCGTGTTCGATTGTTGCTAATTCAATTTGGTTATGTAGGCTCGGAATACAGATAGCGAACACACATCCTTGGAGTTACCCATGTCAAAAGATGATAGTATGACGCCATATCAATTGCCCTTTCCATCTGAGGCCCTAGCAGAAATTGTTGTACCTGACGCTGCTGCGCTTGATGAGCGCGAGTGGATCCCACAGGCAGAAAATGTATGGTTTCGCCCGTTATGTTTGAATCGATCACAAGGCTATTGGATGAATTTGCTTAAGGTAAAGCAGGCGGGTGTACTATCGCGTCATCGCCATGCACAACCTGTGCATGGCTGGGTCATCAAAGGAAAATGGCACTATCTTGAGCATGATTGGGTGGCGACAGAAGGTAGTTATGTCTTTGAACCACCAGGTGAAACACATACTTTGGTAGTGCCTGAAGGCGTTGATGAAATGATCACGTTTTTTCAGGTGAATGGTGTCATGATTTACGTCGATCCAATGGGTGAAACACTCGGGTATGAAGATGTGTTTACAAAGATCGACATGTGTAAACGTCATTATGAAGCTGTTGGTTTGGGCGCTGATTACGTAGAGCGTTATATTCGTTAAATTTGGCAAGTGGTGAGGGTTTGATATAAATGAAAAAGATCAAATCTGGGTTTTCTAATTTAAAAAACGCAGTGCCCAATGCGCGTTTGCAACGCATTACAAACCAATTTTCCGATGAGAGCATGACTGCTAACTTAAGAGGTGATGCGCTGTCATTAGAGCTAGCTGATGGCATGATTGAGAATGTCATCGGAAAATTTGAACTACCCCTTGGTGTTGCCACTCATTTTCAGGTGAACGGCAAAGAATATTTGGTGCCAATGTGTGTTGAAGAGCCATCAGTGGTTGCCGCTGCATCCTACATGGCGAAACTGGCCCGGAAATGCGGTGGTTTTATTGCGAATGCCGATGCGCCGATTATGCGAGGTCAAATTCAAATTTTGGGCATCGATGATATGGACCAAGCCCGCACTGCGATAAATAGGCATAAACGAGAAATCATAGAGTTGGCGAATGAAAAGGACCGCACATTGGTCGCACTTGGTGGTGGTTGCCAAGATTTGGAAATTCATGAATTTTCAGACACCCATGTTGGTTCAATGATGATCCTACATTTACTGGTTGATGTTCGCGATGCGATGGGGGCGAACACAGTGAATACTATGGCGGAACACATTTCGCCATTGATTGAAAAACTGACGTCTGGGTACGTAAAACTTCGTATTTTATCCAATTTGGCTGACCGGCGCCTTGCGCGTGCAAGCGTTGAAATTGAATCTTCTGTATTAGAGAAAGACGACCTCGCAGGCGACGAAGTGATTAAGGGCATTGAAGAAGCGTCTGTATTTGCTGAAGTCGATCCATACAGGGCAGCGACCCATAATAAGGGTATCATGAATGGAATTGACCCTATTGTCGTTGCAACGGGTAATGACTGGCGTGCAGTTGAAGCAGGAGCGCATGCCTATGCCGCAAAAGATGGCCGCTACACCTCGCTGACCACTTGGAGGCGCAACGCAAATGGAAATCTGCATGGTCAAATTTGTATGCCAATGGCTATCGGATTGGTTGGAGGTGCTACTAAAACACATCCAGCAGCAAAAGCCGCCATTAAAATGATGGGTGTCGATAGTGCGACGGAATTGGCCCAAGTGATAGTGTCAGTAGGTTTAGCACAAAACCTAGCAGCACTAAGAGCGCTGTCGACAGAAGGAATTCAGCGTGGACATATGAAACTTCACGCAAAAAATATTGCATTACAAGCCGGAGCGACGGGGGACGACGTTGATATTGTTGTTCGTAATATGATCGACAATGGAGACATTACAATCGACGCTGCACGCAGATTTTTGTCCCCAAAAAACTGAGCCCACTATCTTGTGTCACTTTCAGAACACTGCATTTTATCAAACCAATGAACCTGAGATTGGTACTTTCAATATAGCTGTGCCACGGTTTCAAACACCAACATGTGCCGATTAATCAATTCAGTACGATCAATACTGTAACCGCCGCCTATGACTGTTGCGACAGGGATATTACGCTTTTGAAAAAACGCTAGGATCAGCTTATCACGAGCAATGATACCATCGGATGTAATGTTCAACCTACCTAGTTTATCGTTCAGATGAACATCAACGCCGGCGTCATAAATTACAATATCAGGTAGGAAGTTGTTTGAGATTACATCGAGCGCGTCCTTCAACTTTGATAAATACTGTGCATCGTCCGTACCGTCTAGCAATGCAACATCAAGCGAGCCTGACATTCGTTCGGGGCCTATATATTGTCTCCCATGGATCGAGAAGGTGAAGATGTCTGGATTGTTTTTACAGATGTCGATCGTGCCATCACCCTGATGCACGTCACAGTCAAGAATTAGAACACGACGGGCTAATTTTTCTTTTTGTAACCTTAGCGCAGCATATGCCAAATCATTGAAAACACAAAAACCATAACCGAAATTTCGATACGCGTGATGCGACCCTCCTGCGGTGTGGCATGCAACGCCGGTTTTCAGTGCTAATTTGGCAGCTTCAAACGTACCAGCGGGTGTTAAAAGGCTACGGTTTAAAAGTCGCGTAGACCACGGCAAATTAATCAGTTTCATTTCAGAGCGACTTAGATGATTATTTACAAAGCGATCTATGTATTCCTTATCATGTGCTAAGATTAGATCCTTTGGTGTGACGCCACTGCAGGTCACAGTCTCAAATTTTTTCGACCAATGCATCGCGCTAATTGCATTATATAAGGCGATCGATTTTTGTCCCAAAACTTTGTGCGTGTCATGTAGTTCAAGTTCGTATAACGCGCTGTGGATGAGAGGTATTTTCACCATCTTCGTTCTAACACCGAGAGTTTAACATTGTGTTAAATAAATATGATCTTACATAGACTTCTCCTTAGTCATTGTGGAACTGAAGTTCATGAATTTCACTCCAATTTGCGAGTGACGGCCGCATCATTTCCTGATTAAGCAGAAACGCTGTTTGCTGATCAATAATATTATTGATCATATTCGGCTTTTCTTTTGCAAGCCAGAACAAAAACATATCGAGGTTTAGGAATGCAGGGTTATAGAAGACCGCCTCAATCCACAAATCGTTTTACAAGTTGTTCATCAGGCGAAAGTCACTCTCAAACTTAGTATTCGTTAGTTTAGCTGTGACGGTGCTGTATGTTAGTAACCTTCGTTTATGCACTTGTTGCGAATGCAAGTAACGTTATATTGGCGCGTTATTATCTTTCAAATGAAAGCAGCAAATATACTCGCTAATCAGATAGAGTTTTGTCGAGTTTCTGGAATTTTTTGATTTCGGCGTAAGCTGCTATGGCACAGATACCTGTCAGCATAACCAACAGCCAGTTTCCGCCAGAAATATAAAGGCTTTGTGCACAAACAAGAAAGCCTAAAACAAACATAACCATACTATAGATT
>JAAEZW010000177.1 GCA_018222665.1 Paracoccaceae bacterium | reverse complement strand
CGCCCATTGGTCCCCAAGGGATTGTGCCAGAAGGCAGCCCGTTTGAAGATTTGTTTCGTGGCCCCAATAACGGACAACGCGGACCGCGCAGCGCCTCTGCGTTGGGTGCTGGTTTTGTGATTAGCGAAGATGGCTATGTCGTCACAAACAACCACGTGATTGAAGGCGCGGATGAGATCGAAGTTGAATTCATCAATGGCGATATTTTCCCAGCAAGAATTGTGGGAACAGACGCAAACATCGACATCGCGGTGCTAAAGATTGATGCGGACAAACCCTTTGAATACGTCGCCTTTGGCAACAGTGATGTGGCGCGTGTTGGGGATTGGGTGATGGCCATGGGCAACCCGCTGGGTCAAGGGTTCTCTGTGTCTGCGGGGATCATTTCGGCGCGCAATCGCGAATTGTCGGGGCCCTATGATGACTATATCCAAACCGATGCCGCGATTAACCGCGGAAACTCGGGCGGCCCACTGTTCAATATGGACGGCGAAGTAATCGGTGTGAATACGGCGATTATTTCACCATCAGGTGGGTCAATTGGTCTTGGATTTTCGATGGCCTCAAACACCGTTGATCCTGTTGTTGAACAGTTGAAAGAATACGGCGAAGTGCGCCGTGGTTGGTTGGGTGTCAACATTGGCAGTGTGAACGATGAAATGGCCGAAGCCTTGGGGTTGGATGAGCCAACGGGTGCTATTATTCGCGATGTATTTGACGGACCAGCCAAAGACGCAGGCCTAAAAACCATGGACGTCATCGTGATGTTTGACGGTAAAGAAGTTGCAGATTCAGGCGCATTGGTGCGCATTGTGGGCGGCACACCTGTGGGATCGACCGTCAAAACGATCGTACTGCGTGATGGCAAACGGATGAGCATTGATGTGGTCCTTGGTCAACGTCCTGAACCAAATGCATTGGCCCAAGGTGACAAACCTGCGGAACCAGAGCAGCAGGGGCTGTTGGGCATGCAACTTTCCGAAATCACACCTGACATGCGCAGTGACATGAACCTATCCGATGAGGTCACTGGTGTTCTATTGCTGTCGGTTGAGGCAGATAGCCTTGCCGCTGCTTCGGGTTTGGCAGCAGGCGATGTGATCACCGATGCCGCGCAAAATCCAGTGGAAGAGATTGCAGATCTGGTTGAGCAGGTTGAAAATGCGACGGATGCTGGGCGTGAATCGCTGTTGTTATTGGTGCGACGGGATGCCGAACCGCGTTTTGTTGTGCTGAAATTGAATTGATTTGCTAGGGGGCCAAATCGGCCCCCTTCATTTATCACGGATCAAAAACAACCAATCCTAATTCTTGGGCAGTTGCCTGCATAACTGTCGCGCTTTCGACCCCCCGAGCAGTTTGAAAATTCAAAATGGCGCGTCGTGTGGGCGTATCCATTGCTCCCGTAATTGTGGAGAAAAACAAACCACGTGCCTGAAATGCCCGCTACAGGGATACAATAAATTTGGGCGTCAGGTCTTCGGGGCAAACGGCGTCGATTTTGGTAACAGAACGCGGTTTCGTAATGGTCTGTGTCCGTGTGGTTTCAGATTGCGCGGGCAATACCAGCTGTCCTGCGGTATTGCGTTTTTCGGGTTGGACCAAACGTGTCTTAACCTGTGTGGAAATTTCAGCAGGTGTGATTTTTTCGACATAGCATTGATCGCTTGAACGACGGGCAATTTCATCCACAGCGGTTGTGTTGCATGCTGATAACCCCGTTATGCACAACGTTCCTATGATCAAAAGTTGCTTCATTCACCATGTTCCAAAATGCCAAGGCGCCTTGTTTAGAACGTTCTTTCAGGCTGGGTTTCAAGGAAAAACTGATCAATCAGGTAATAAAAGGTCGCAAATCACTCTAGCATCAGGGAATGAGTGGCACTAAATAGCAAGAAACTTAGGAATCGGAGAACGAGAAAATGGCGAAAATCACCTACGTCGAGCACAACGGAACCGAGCATGTTGTTGAGGTTGCCAATGGTCTAACTGTGATGGAAGGCGCACGCGACAATAACATCCCTGGTATTGATGCAGATTGTGGTGGTGCATGCGCATGTTCAACATGTCACGTTTATGTGGACGCAGATTGGGTTGCAAAAATCCCTGCCAAGCAAGACATGGAAGAAGACATGCTTGATTTCGCGTTCGAACCTGATGCAGAGCGTTCACGCCTAACTTGCCAAATCCGCGTCACAGATGACTTAGACGGTCTGCGCGTCACAATGCCTGAAAAGCAAATCTAAATACTTAGATCGGGTGGGGATTACAGGGCGCGCCAACCAATGTCGCGCCGGTAAAATCCACCCTGCCAATCGACCTTATCCAATTCAGAATAGGCGCGTTCCTGCGCCTCTTTCAAGGTATCACCACGTGCGGTGATGTTCAGGACACGCCCGCCATTGGCCAATGTTTTGTCACCATCGGCCTTTGTGCCCGCATGGAAACATTTGTGGAAACTGTCATCCGCCAAAGTGTCTAGGCCTCCAATAACATCGCCCTTTTCATAGGATCCTGGATAACCGTTTGCGGCCATCACAACTGTCATCGCATGATCATCTGCCCAGTTCACCTTGGCCGTGTCCAAGCGCCCTTCAGCCGTGGCCAACATCAGATCAAGCGCCTGTGCACCAAGGCGCATCATTAGTACCTGACATTCAGGGTCCCCAAAGCGGACATTGTATTCAACCAAGCGGGGTTGACCGTCTTTGATCATCAAACCTGCGTATAGCACACCTTGATAGGGCGTTCCGCGGCGTTCCATTTCGGCAACGGTGGGACGCACGATTTCGTTCAATGCGCGTTCCGCAATTTCATCCGTCAAAACGGGCGCAGGGGAATAGGCCCCCATGCCGCCTGTGTTGGGGCCTGTGTCGCCTTCGCCGACGCGTTTGTGGTCTTGTGCTGTTCCAACGGGCAGCACGTTTTTCCCATCACATAGGATGAAATATGACGCCTCTTCGCCTTCCATGAATTCTTCGATAACCACTTCGGCACCTGCGCCACCAAATGTGCCCGAAAACATATCATCAATCGCGCTCAGGGCTGTTTCCAAATCCATGGCCACGATCACGCCCTTGCCTGCGGCCAAACCATCGGCCTTAACCACAATGGGTGCACCCTGTTCGCGCACATAGGCCTTGGCGCTTTCTGCGTCATGGAAATGCCCGTAGGCCGCGGTTGGTGCGTTTGCCGCATCACAGATTTCCTTGGTAAAGCTTTTTGACGCTTCTAGTCGGGCCGCCGCTTTTGATGGGCCAAACGTCAACACGCCTGCATCGCGCAGATCATCTGCAACCCCAATGGCCAAGGGCGCCTCTGGACCAATGATCACGAATGAAATGTCGTTTTCCCGAACAAAGGACAGGACATCCGCGCTGTTCTCAGGGTTTAGCGCCACACATGTGGCATGTGCGGCAATCCCTGCATTACCAGGCGCGGCATATAGGGTATCACATTTTGGGTTTTGTTTCACGGCCCAGGCCAATGCATGTTCGCGTCCGCCGCTGCCCAAAATCAGGATGTTCATCGTAATACTCCACTTGGCCTTTTGTTGCGCGCGTTCTAAGCTGTGAATGAGCAAAGTACAAGCGAGGCAGAATGTCCGACCTGATCGATGATCCACGCATGGGCGCAAACGATCCTGAATTTTCGGTAACCGAAATTTCAGGCGCGATTAAGCGCGTGGTCGAAGGCGAATTTTCAAACGTTCGGATACGGGGTGAGGTTGGGCGCGTCTCCTTTCCGCGTTCGGGGCATGTTTACTTGGATCTTAAGGATGACAAATCGGTATTATCCGCGGTGATCTGGAAAGGGGTGGCAAGCCGCCTCAGCGTCCCACCTGAAGAGGGGATGGAGGTTGTCGCCTCGGGTCGGATCACAACATTTGGGGGACAGTCGAAATATCAGCTGGTGATTGATGACATCAAACCAGCGGGCGTAGGTGCCCTGATGGCGATGTTGGAAAAACGCAAAGCGGCGTTGGCGGCTGAAGGGTTGTTTGATGCATCCCGAAAACGTCCATTGCCCTATCTGCCCGAGGTGATCGGCGTTGTCACATCCCCCTCGGGTGCGGTTATTCGTGATATTTTGCATCGTCTGCGCGATCGTTTTCCGCGTCGCGTTTTGGTGTGGCCTGTTGCCGTGCAGGGTGACAAATGCGCCCCTGAAGTGACCCGTGCGATCGCTGGCTTTAACGAAATGACGGCAGGTGGGGCATTGCCCCGTCCCGACGTGTTGATCGTTGCACGTGGCGGTGGATCGCTTGAGGATTTGTGGGGCTTTAATGAAGAGGTTGTGGCGCGTGCTGCGGCGGCCTCGGACATCCCTTTGATTTCCGCGGTGGGGCATGAAACGGATACAACCCTGATTGATTTTGTATCGGACAAACGTGCGCCAACCCCAACAGCAGCGGCAGAATTGGCCGTCCCTGTGCGTCATGAAATATTGGCGTGGGTGGATCAACAGGGCGCGCGGTTGTCCCATGCGCTTAGCCAATCTTTGGGACAGCGTTCGCAACGCGTGCGCGATCTTTCCCGTGCCATGCCGCGGGTAGAGGCATTGTTGGACAGCCCCCGCCAACGTTTGGATGTGTGGGGGGATCGGTTACCCGCCGCACTGCGTCATCTGGTGCAGCGACGCAAAACATTTTTGGTTGAACGTGTCGGCACATTGCGCCCATCATTTTTGCGCACCCGTATTGAGAGCGAGACGCGGCGTTTAGGGTCACTGGGCCCCCGTTTGGCTCCCGCCTTGTCCCGCGGCGTGGGCCAAGATCGAAACCGTTTTGAAACGCTGAACACACGCCTGCGGGCCGATGTTTTAGAACGCGACATCCAACAAAAGAAACGCGCGTTTTCAGATGTCGCGCGACGGTTTTCCCAGATTTCAACAAGTGAGGTTGCCGCGCGGCGCGAACGATTGGATGCGCTGGATCGATTGCG
>JAAEZW010000176.1 GCA_018222665.1 Paracoccaceae bacterium | reverse complement strand
GTCCTGCGCAGCATTTGGAAATCACCCGACTGCGGGCAATTGAACAGGGTATGCCGATCATCCGCGTCTCAAATCCTGGCATCAGTGCGGTGATAGATGGACGTGGTGAGATTGTGGATCAAATGCCGCTGAATACAGCAGGTCATCTCGATGTGCAGGTGTCGCTCATGCACTATAAAACCCCCTATACATGGTTTGGGAATTGGGCGTTTTGGGTGATCTGGGTCGCACTATTCGCGCTCGCGATGCGTCAAAGTGTAATTAAGGATTGACGCTCCCGTCACATGGGCTTAGTTCGGTTGAACGTCGTCACAACGGCTTCCTGGCGTGACGATACACATCTAATGGAGCATTTTACATGACAAGAAGCACATATGTATTTACGTCGGAGTCTGTTTCTGAGGGACACCCCGATAAGGTTTGCGATCGCATTTCAGATGCGGTTTTGGATGCCTTTTTGGCAGAAGAGCCAGAGGCACGGGTCGCTTGCGAAACATTTGCCACAACGAACCGCGTTGTGATCGGTGGCGAAGTGGGCCTGTCCGACAAAGAGAAATTAGCGAGCTATATGGGCCGCATCGATGAGATTGCGCGCGCTTGCATCAAAGATATAGGATACGAACAGGATAAATTTCACCACGAAACCGTCGAGGTGACAAACCTGCTGCACGAACAATCGGCGCATATCGCCCAAGGTGTGGATGCCGCAGATAACAAAGACGAAGGCGCAGGCGATCAGGGGATCATGTTTGGCTATGCCACCAATGAAACCGAAGAGCTGATGCCAGCCCCCATTCAGTATTCGCATGCGATCCTGCGCCGTTTGGCAGAGGTGCGCAAGGATGGCACAGAACCCACATTGGGACCGGATGCAAAATCCCAGCTGTCCGTGCGTTATGAAAACGGAAAGCCGGTTGGCTTGACATCCATTGTTTTGTCGACACAGCACTTGGATGAAGCGATGACATCCGATGATGTGCGTCTGGTGGTTGAACCCTATATCCGCGAGACCCTGCCCGAGGGGTGGATCACCCCAGATACCGCATGGCACGTAAACCCAACTGGGAAATTCGTGATTGGCGGACCTGATGGGGACGCGGGCCTGACAGGGCGTAAAATCATTGTGGACACATATGGCGGTGCAGCCCCGCATGGTGGCGGAGCGTTTTCTGGGAAAGACCCGACCAAGGTTGACCGCTCTGCGGCCTATGCGGCGCGCTATTTGGCGAAAAATGTGGTGGCCGCAGGTTTGGCCGAGAAATGCACGATCCAGCTGAGCTATGCGATTGGCGTTGCGCGTCCACTCTCGATTTACGCAGATACATTTGGCACAGGTCAGGTCAGCGAAGAGCAGATCGAAAAAGCGGTGTCAGACTGTATGGACCTTACTCCACGCGGTATCCGCAAGCATCTGGGCCTGAACAAACCGATTTATCAACGCACAGCTGCTTACGGCCACTTTGGCCGCGCGCCAGACGCAGATGGCGGTTTCAGCTGGGAGCGCACCGATCTGATCGATGCGCTGAAAGCGGCCGTCTAAATTAAGCGGTGGCGCGCCCTGTCGGGCGCGTCGCTTTATCTCTCGCCCTTATGCATCCTGCATCGGGCTCGCCTTCGCGCTTGCAGGGCACGCGCGAAACGATTACATCCCGCCTCATGGAAAACACACATCACCCCAACGGATCTCCGTGGCGCAATTTTTATGGGCGCTTTAAGGGCAAAACCCTGCGTCCTGCGCAGATTGAAGCCTTGGATGAGGATTTGGATCGCCTGAGCGTTCCAAATGTGTCTTGGGATGTTAATCCAGATCGGACGCAGTTGGATTTACAGGCACTCTTTGGTCAAAAAGACTTGTGGTTGGAAATCGGCTTTGGGGGCGGAGAGCATTTTGTGCATCAGGCACGATCCAACCCTGATGTGGGCATTATTGGGTGTGAGCCATTTTTGAACGGCGTTGCGATGTTGTTGCAAAAATTGCGCGAAACGCCCTGTGAAAATGTCCGCATTCATCCCGGCGATGCGCGCCATATGTTTGATGTGTTGCCAAAAGCATCTGTTTCAAAGGCATTTTTGCTCTATCCTGACCCATGGCCAAAAAAGCGTCATCATCGACGTAGATTTGTAACGCAAGAGCATTTGCTGCCCCTTTATGATGTTCTAAAACCCGGTGCCATTTTGCGAGTGGCCACCGATATTCCCGATTACGTACGTCAAACATTGCAAGAGGTCCCAAAGGGCGGATTTGAGTGGTTGGCAGAGCGGCCAAGCGATTGGCGCACCCCTTGGCAGGATTGGATTTCAACGCGATACGAACAAAAAGCCTTTCGTGAAGGGCGGGGCGCGCATTATTTGACGTTTCAGAAGCCGCACGCCTAGACCTTGGGGACTGGTTCCGTTAACAAGAGACGAATTTTAAGCAATCAAGACATAAAGGACGCCCCATGTCTGGACACGGCACGCCCATTCCAATGCAAGCAGGTCATGCAAATCCTCTGACGGGGACGGCGCATGTTCCGGGGGACAAATCGATTTCACATCGGTCCCTAATGTTTGGGGCCATGGCGGTGGGGAAAACCGAAATCTTCGGCCTGCTTGAGGGCGAAGATGTGTTGGACACGGCCAAAGCGATGCGTGCCTTTGGGGCCGCAGTGACGCAGCATGGGCCTGGGCACTGGACCGTACATGGTGTGGGCGTTGGGGGATTGGCCGAACCTGATACGGTGATTGATTGCGGCAATTCGGGAACAGGCGTGCGTCTGATCATGGGGATGATGGCGACATCGCCCATCACGGCGACCTTTACAGGGGACGCCAGTTTGAACAAACGCCCTATGGCGCGGATCACCGATCCATTGGCGCTTTTTGGGGCGCAATCCGTAGGGCGATCACAGGGACGTTTGCCATTGACGATTGTTGGGGCCAAAAACCCTGTGCCTGTAGAATATCATTTGCCTGTCGCCTCGGCGCAGGTGAAATCGGCCGTGTTGTTGGCAGGCCTGAATGCGCCTGGCAAAACCGTGGTTGTCGAACCCAAGGCGACGCGCGATCACACCGAACGTATGCTGCGCGGCTTTGGCGCTGAATTAACGGTTGAGAATACGAATGAGGGTCGGGTGATCACCCTTACAGGGCAACCAGAACTAAAGCCGCAAACAATTCACGTGCCGCGTGATCCATCCTCGGCCGCGTTCCCCGTATGCGCGGCCCTAATAACGCCCGGATCAGATGTGTTGGTGCCAAACATCGGCCTAAACCCCACACGATCAGGGTTGTTTATCACATTGCAAGAGATGGGTGCAGATCTGACCTTTGAAAATGAACGCGAAGAGGGGGGCGAGCCTGTCGCCGATCTGCGGGCGCGCTATTCCCCGAATATGAAGGGGATCAATGTGCCCGAACATCGCGCGGCCAGTATGATTGATGAATACCCCATCCTATCCGTTGTCGCGGCCAATGCGACAGGGGTCACGCATATGGGCGGGGTTCATGAATTAAGGGTCAAGGAAAGTGATCGCATCGACGCCATGGCCCAAGGGTTGCGCGCAAATGGCGTCAGCGTGGATGAAGGTGAAGATTGGTGGGCCGTCACGGGATTGGGGGCTGGGAATATACCAGGTGGTGCAACCTGTGAAACATTCTTGGATCACCGCATTGCGATGTCCTTTTTGATCCTTGGGTTTGCATCAAAATCCGCGGTTGCGGTGAATGACGGAGGTCCAATTGCCACGTCCTTTCCGATTTTTGAACAATTGATGGGGGATCTGGGCGCGAATATTGAACGGATGAGCGTTTAAAATGCCCTTTGCAATCGCCATAGACGGACCTGCCGCGGCGGGTAAGGGCACAATCGCCTGCGCGGTTGCTGCACATTTTCAGTGTCCGCATTTGGATACGGGTCTCCTCTATCGGGCGGTTGGGCGCAAAATGATGGATGGCATTGACCCGATCGAGGCGGCCGAGACCCTATCAGAGGATGATTTGGCGCGTGATGATTTGCGCACGGCCGATGTGGCCCAAGCGGCGTCCAAGGTCGCGGTTATTGCCGAGGTGCGGGCCGCATTGCTTGATTTCCAACGCGCTTTTGCCGCACGCGCGGGTGGGGCGGTGTTGGATGGGCGCGATATTGGTACTGTGATCTGCCCCGATGCGCCTGCTAAATTATTTGTCACCGCAAGTGCCGAGGCGCGGGCCCAGCGCCGCTACGATGAGCTGATCGAACGGGGGCAGGATGCGTCGTTCGATCAAGTGTTGGCCGAGGTGAAAGAACGGGACGACCGCGATATGAACCGCGCCGACGCCCCGCTGCGACTCGCCGAGGATGCGATGCATCTGGATACAACCGAGTTGAGCATTGATGAAGCGGTTTCTAAAGCGATTGAATTGATCAATGCAAAGCGCGGATAGGCGGCGCTTACTATTTGATGCGATATACCCTAGCGAGTGAAATTTGATCGCATAATCGATGGGCTGGCACAGACCCCGAAGCTGCCTGAGGTCGCGACGAATGCGCCGCCTCTGGGGTGGGCAGCGCCTTGCCGATCTAACGATTGGCTAGATTATGAATCTAGGAGTTGCAAAAAAGGTGAATTAAGTTTGGTGAATTCATGAATTGTTGGCCTCATGTTGGAGGACTTTGCAATTTACCAATTACTTCCCAATCAAATCCTTCAAAACCCCTTGATCCTTTGTAAAAACAGGGCTAAACGGGCGCTGTCAGAACGGTAATAACCGCGAGAACGCGAGAGTATTTAGCAGGGTCAGGCAATAACTGGCCCTTTTGCGTTCAGAAAAATCGATTTGACCAATGAACCCTAAGACCAGGGGAGACAACCTCTTGGCCAGAATAAATGCTAGTAAAGGAAACTGAGACCACATGGCTCAAAACACATCTATGGAAGAATTCGAAGCATTATTGAATGAAAGCTTCGAAATGGACACACCCCAAGAG
>JAAEZW010000175.1 GCA_018222665.1 Paracoccaceae bacterium | reverse complement strand
TACGAAATCTGGTCCAGACCCTTTTGGGAATGCGGGTGTTTGGAAAAAGCGACTCAGCGATGTAATAGGTCCAACCGATACCGCAATACGCGAAAGAGCGGCACATAAAACATCACTTGAGCTTGAGTTTATCAACCTCTGATTGCTTCCGATAGACAATATGCAACTCTGATAATCTATTTGGTCTAGCTTTGCGTACATAATGGGCATAACTTATACTTGCTACGAGGTGACTTTTACGTCAATTTGCGACATCTTTGAAAAAAGCCCGTCACTACTCACGGATATTAGGGCTGATTATATTTGAAGGAACAATACATGTTTTACAAAGACGAGCGGCTTGCGTTGTTCATCGACGGCTCAAATCTTTACGCAGCTGCAAAATCACTAGGCTTTGATATCGACTATAAACTGCTACGCACTGAATTCATGCGTCGTGGTAAGTTGTTGCGTGCCTTTTATTATACAGCGCTGATAGATAATGAGGAATATTCACCGATCCGCCCATTGGTCGATTGGTTGAATTACAATGGTTTCCATATGGTTACCAAAACGGCTAAGGAATACACCGACAGCCAAGGACGCCGCAAAGTTAAGGGAAATATGGACATTGAATTGGCTGTGAACGCCATGGAATTGGCACCACACGTTGATCACATTGTTCTATTTTCCGGCGACGGGGATTTCAAACCACTGGTCGAAGCCTTGCAACGCCAAGGTGTTCGGGTGTCTGTTGTGTCAACTATCCGATCCCAGCCGCCAATGATCGCAGACGAACTGCGCAGGCAGGCGGATAACTTTATCGAGCTGGAGGGCCTGAAAGATGTTATCGGGCGCCCAACCCGAGAAGGTGATGACACCCAACCCTACGAACCGAACTGATAATGTAACGCGGCCATGCCGGGTTTTTTAATGCCGAATACCAAGTGATAGTCCAATTTTCACAATCTGCAGCGCCACGCACTTACATGTCCCAGCAACACAGCTGATCAGAGTTTTTTGTTTACGTTTCTTCGATCATTCAATACCAAGGTGATAAGCAAAGTTTACAAATAAGAGTGCATTCACCATGACACGAAAAATCTTTCTTGCTGCACCACGAGGTTTCTGCGCAGGGGTTGATCGCGCGATAAAGATTGTTGAAATGGCATTAGAAAAATGGGGCGCACCCGTCTATGTCAGGCATGAAATTGTTCACAATAAATTTGTGGTGGATAACTTGCGCGACAAAGGCGCAGTCTTTGTCGAAGAACTAGATGAATGCCCCAATGACCGTCCTGTGATTTTTTCCGCACACGGCGTCCCCAAATCTGTCCCAGCAGAAGCCGAAAATCGCAATATGATTTTTGTGGACGCAACATGCCCGCTGGTCAGCAAAGTCCACATTGAAGCCGAGCGTCACAGCGGCAATGGTTTGCAAATGGTGATGATCGGACACAAAGGGCATCCCGAAACAATTGGAACAATGGGACAACTTCCCGAAGGCGAGGTTTTACTGGTCGAAACGGTAAAGGATGTTGCAGACTTGGATGTACGCGATCCAGACAGCTTGGCCTATGTGACGCAAACCACTCTGTCCATTGATGATACGGCCGATATTGTAATAGCCCTTCAAAATCGTTTTCCAAAGATTGTTGGCCCCCACAAAGAAGACATCTGTTATGCAACGACCAACCGCCAAATGGCGGTCAAGGCGATCGCAGGTAAGGTTGATGCACTTCTTGTTGTGGGCGCGCCAAATTCCTCCAATTCTAAACGCTTGGTCGAAGTCGGCGCAAAAGCAGGCTGCACATACGCACAACTGGTTCAACGGGCCGATGACATTGATTGGAACGCACTTGGCGATATGCAAAACATCGGGATCACAGCGGGTGCATCTGCACCCGAGGTTTTGGTGAACGAAGTCATTGATGCATTTCGTGCCAAGGGCGAAGTTGAGGTTGAAATTGTCGAAACCGCACAAGAAAACGTGAACTTCAAAGTCCCACGCGTTTTACGAGAGCCAGCATGACAATCGATCCGCAAACAATCGCGATCTATGATGAAAAAACCGACGAATACGCAACCCTGACCGAAGGGGTGCCGAGCGACCTGCTGCGGTTTCACGGGTACTTACCAAGCGGGGCGCGCATTCTGGATTATGGATGTGGGCCAGGCACCTCAGCCGCATATTTGGCAAAACAGGGTCACATTGCAGATGCATTTGATGCATCTGAAAAAATGGTTGCCTATGCACAAAAACACTCAGGCGTCACCGCGTGGCAAGCAACATTTGATCAGTTCAACGCGCAAGACACATACGACGGCATATGGGCCAGCTTTTCCCTACTACACGCTGCGCGAGAAGATATTCCAACCTTCCTGCGAAACATCCATACCGCAATCAAAACTAACGGTGTTTTTTACATTGCTATGAAATTGGGTAGTGGGCGTCATAGAGACGATCTGCAACGGTTATACACCTATGTCAGCGAAGCGGAATTGCAAAGCTGGCTATCGGATGCAGGTTTTGATTGGATCGATCACACAACTGGTGAAACACCCGGACTTGATGGATCGATGAGTGCATGGATTGGAGTATTTGCACGTGCTCGAACTTAAGGCGTTTACGGATGGTGCATGTTCTGGAAATCCCGGCCCCGGTGGTTGGGGCGTGGTTCTTCAGGCGATCAATGCGGGCGATATTGTGAAAGAACGCGAACTGTCCGGTGGCGCAGGCGAAACCACGAACAATCAAATGGAATTAATGGCCGCGATAAGCGCACTCGAAACACTATACCACGCAAGTACTATCACAGTGGTCACCGACAGTTCATATGTCAAAGATGGGGTCAGCACATGGATTCACGGGTGGAAACGAAACGGGTGGAAGACCGCCGCGAAGAAACCTGTTAAAAACGTTGAGCTATGGCAGAGGCTGGATGCTGCACAGGCCCGTCACAACGTGACGTGGGAGTGGGTCAAAGGACATGCGGGACACCCAGAAAATGAACGCGCCGACGCATTGGCACGCGCAGGTATGGAACCTTATAAACCGAAATAGCGGTTTAAAGGCCCAATACATCCAACATCGAATATTCACCCGCAGACTGTGCAGATGCCCAAATTGCAGCACGCACAGCGCCCCGCGCGAACAATGCGCGATCTGTTGCAACATGACGCAACACAATGCGTTCACCTGGTCCCGCGAACAAAACATCATGTTCCCCAACAATGTCCCCGCCACGCACCGCAACAAATCCGATATCTCCAGTTTTGCGCGCACCCGTAATGCCATCACGACCAGAATCTTTTACATCGTTCAGGGAAACGCCCCGCCCGTCGGCGGCCGCCTCACCCAACATCAGCGCGGTCCCCGATGGCGCGTCGACCTTTTGGTTGTGGTGATATTCAATAACCTCGATGTCGAATTCTTCACCAAGCACTGCCGCAACCTTTTGCGTCAGTTGCGTTAGCAGGTTCACACCCAATGACATGTTCCCCGCCCGAACAATCGCCGTTGATTGCCCCGCCTGCGCAATCGCGGCAAGTTCATCATCATTCATTCCCGTTGTTCCAATGACCAATGCGGTCCCAGTTTCCGCCGCAATTTTTGCATGCTGCACCGTTGCATGCGGCAGGGTGAAATCGATCACAACATCGGCCTGCTGAAACACCGCCTTTACATCATCCGACACAATGATCCCATTTGCCGTGCCACCGGACATGACGCCCAAATCCTGACCAATCCAATCACTGCCAACACGATCAGCTGCGGCGACCAATTTTGCCTGATCACTGGACAATACGGTTTGTGCCAGCATTTGGCCCATTCGGCCAGATGCACCCAAAATTACGATCGCAGGTTGTTGTCTCATCGTGAATTCCTCTCTTTCACTCTGTGACATAACGCGCTAGGCGCCCCTTGGCAAAGCCAACCTATCGGCGTAGAGAAGAATTATGGGAAAAAACAAGTTTCATGACGGGCCAGGGCCCTCACAACGACAACTGCGTGTCGGCGAACTTATTCGCCGTGCGTTATCTGACGTTTTGGCACGCGGCGATATTCATGATCCCGATCTAAACCGCATTTCGATCACTGTGGGCGAGGTCACAACCTCACCCGATCTTAAGATCGCAACGGCTTATGTTTGCCCATTGGGGGGACAAGGCGGACAGGACGTCATCGCCCTTCTTGCGAAAAACAAATCTGAATTGCGCCGCGCGATTTCAAAAAATCTATCGTTGAAGTTCACACCTGATCTAAGATTTAGGTTAGATGAAACCTTTGATCGGATGGATGAAACCCGCCGTTTGTTTTCCCAAGATGACGTATTGCGCGATTTGGACGAAACATGATCCGGGCGCTTTGCCTTTGTGTTTTTGCATCTCCTGTTTTGGCCTCCAATTGTGCGGACCATACTTATAACGATATTTCATTCAGCACCTGTCAGGTGAAGGTAGATCGGGATCAGATCGCACTTTTCCTTTATGATGACAACGGTCAGCCCTATGGGCAATTTGTGAATTTGGTTGAAGATTTGTCCAACAAGGGCACAGAAGTTCTCTTTGCCATGAATGCGGGGATGTTTCATTCCGATCTGCGCCCAGTCGGACACTATGTCGAAAACAACCAAGAAGAGATGCGGGTCGTTTCAAATGCGGGGCCTGGAAATTTCGGTATGCTGCCAAACGGCATTTTTTGCATTACGGACTCACACTTTCACATATTTGAAACCCACGACTATCTCGCCAAGGAACCAAACTGTAACTATGCGACCCAATCTGGTCCACTACTGCTTCATGAAAATATTTTTCATCAGCGTATCCTGAAAGAAAGCACATCAAAATACATCCGAAACGGCGTCGGTGTGTCGTCGGACGGTCAAACCGCACATTTCGTCATTTCCAACCAACGGGTCAATTTCTACGAACTCACGTCGTTTTTCCAAGAAGTGTTGGAGGTTCAAAATGCACTATAT
>JAAEZW010000174.1 GCA_018222665.1 Paracoccaceae bacterium | reverse complement strand
GTCAGATTATGGGCGAGCGCCTGCCACAGCACACAAATGAGCGCGAGCTGGGGCTGTTAATGGCCGGCGTAACAGAGGAGGCAAGCTGATGCAAAAAATGCCCATCTGGGCCGATGTCATTTTAATCCCATTTGTTTCGCTTTTGCTTGCCGCTCTATTATCAGCCGCTGTCATTGTTGGAATTGGCGAAGATCCACAAGCCGCGCTAAAATTAATGATTTCTGGAGCGCTTGGATCGACCTACGGTTGGGGTTATACGCTTTATTATGCGACGAATTTTATCTTTACAGGATTGGCTGTTTCAGTTGCCTTTCACGCGAAACTGTTCAACATCGGCGGCGAAGGTCAGGCGATGTTGGGCGGGCTCGGTATCGCGCTCATCGCGCTTTATATCCCATGGCCACATTGGAGTGTTGCGCTGATCGGTTGTACCATTGGGGCCGCATTGCTTGGGGCCGCATGGGCCTATATTCCCGCGATTTTGCAGGCAAAACGTGGATCTCACATCGTGATCACTACAATTATGTTCAACTTCATCGCATTTGCACTGCTAAACTATTTATTGGTGAACGTTTTGCGTCCAGCGGGCTCTATGGACCCGGCGACCGCAAGTTTTCCAGAGGCCACGAATCTGCCGACACTGCACATGTTATTGGAACCTTTTGGGATCAAATTTTCAAAGGCGGCACCCGCAAATATCAGTCTGGTCGTGGCCCTCTTAGCGGCGGTATTTGTGTGGTTCCTTATTTGGCGTACGCGCTTGGGCTATGAGATCCGCGCGTTTGGTCACTCAGAATCAGGGGCACGATATGCAGGTATCAATCCGGTTCGCATCACTGTGGTCACGATGATGGTGTCTGGTGCACTAGCAGGGATGATGTCACTGAATACTACTATGGGGGAAGGTGAACGGCTCGTGCTAAACTCTACTGAGGGAGCAGGTTTTATTGGGATCGCAGTTGCACTGATGGGGCGTAGTCATCCTGTTGGTGTTGTCGTTGCATCCGTTCTCTTTGGTTTCCTCTACCAAGGCGGGGCTGAATTGGCACTCTGGACCAGCATCCCACGCGACTTGATTGTGGTCATTCAGGCCTTGGTCATTCTGTTTACAGGTGCGCTGGATAACATGGTGCGTATGCCACTGGAACGTTTGTTCCTCATGTTTGGCCGCAAGGAGGGTTAAAAAATGTTTGATGTTTTAACCGATCTGCTGACCGTCCTTGATTCAACCATGCGCCTATCGACCCCACTGTTGTTGGCCTGTCTGGCAGGGCTATTTTCCGAACGGGCTGGAATTTTCGATATCGGGCTCGAGGGCAAAATGCTGGCCGCAGCCTTCTTTTCTGCAGCCTTTGCCTATGTAACGGGAAATGTTTGGTTAGGGTTGGCCGCTGGGATTGGGGCATCGATGCTATTATCCCTGCTGCACGGTGTGGCGTCGATCACGTTTCGTGGCAATCAACTTATTTCGGGTGTTGCGATCAACTTCCTTGCGGCGGGGATGACCGTATTGATCGCCCAAAGTTGGTTTAAACAAGGAGGCCGGACGCCCGCACTGCTAAGTGGCGGGCGCTTTGAAAACATAACTCTGCCCTTTGCTGATGCGTTGAATGTCGTTCCAATCATCGGTCCGTTTTACAAAGAGGTCGTCTCGGGCCACACAATCCTAGTCTATGTCGCATTGTTTATGGTACCGCTTACGTGGTGGGTTTTGTTCAGAACGCGTTTCGGACTACGCTTGCGCGCCGTAGGCGAAGCCCCTGAGGCCGTCGACACCGCGGGTGTTTCCGTCATTGGCATGCGATATAGCGCAGTGATTATTTGCGGTGTCTTATGCGGGATCGCAGGGGCCTATATGGCGACTGGTCTACAGGCGGGTTTCGTAAAGGATATGACCGCAGGACGCGGATATATCGCCCTAGCCGCCCTGATCTTTGCCAAGTGGCGTCCGTGGTATGCGCTGTCTTCGTGCCTATTGTTTGGCTTCTTACAGGCGGTGGCCCTGCGCCCAGACTTGATCAAAGGGTATCTTGGGTTTGAGGTTCAGGTGCAATTACTGGATGCCCTACCCTACATTTTGACAGTCGTCATCCTTGCTGGTTTTGTTGGCAAGGCGATCCCGCCACGTGCAGGTGGCGAACCTTATGTGAAAGAACGATAAATTTTTGCACTCTCTTGGGCCTTTCGGGCCCTTGAGGGCTTGCAATTTTTAAATGTCTTGCGCTAGGGATGTTCATGCAAATCTACCTGCCCATTGCCGAAGTATCTGTGAACATCTTTCTCCTTCTTGGACTGGGGGGAATTGTTGGTGTTTTGTCAGGTATGTTTGGGGTTGGCGGCGGCTTTCTGATGACGCCACTCTTGTTTTTCATTGGCATCCCACCTGCTGTGGCTGTAGCGACTGAGGCAAACCAAATTGTTGCCTCCTCCTTCTCTGGTGTGCTGGCCCATTTCAGGCGAAAAACCGTTGACTTCAAAATGGGAACGGTGCTGTTGATCGGCGGCCTGACGGGCGCGGCAGTTGGTGTTGTTATATTCAATTACTTAAAGGCGCAGGGGCAAGTCGATCTGTTGGTCAAACTATGCTACGTCGTCTTTTTGGGCGTTATCGGTTCTCTGATGTTTGTCGAAAGCCTGAATGCGCTGCGCAAATCGCGCAAAAACGCAACCGTTACAACCACACGCCGTCAACGCGGTTGGATCCAGGCGCTACCGTTCAAAACACGTTTCCGCACCTCTGGTCTTTATATCTCGGTATTGCCGCCATTGGTTGTGGGACTGTTCGTTGGAATCCTGTCCGCAATCATGGGTGTTGGGGGTGGTTTCATCATGGTCCCAGCGATGATTTATTTGCTGGGTATGCCGACCAAGGTCGTTGTGGGGACATCCCTATTCCAAATTATTTTCGTCACGGGTTTTACAACCCTACTTCACGCGACTACGAACTATACCGTTGATATGGCGCTTGCTGTTTTGTTGTTGGTGGGCGGTGTAATTGGCGCACAAATTGGAACCCAAATCGGTACCCGTCTGCGTGCAGAACAACTGCGTATTTTACTGGCAATGATGGTTTTAGTGGTATGCTTCAAACTGGCCTTGGACCTATTGATTGAACCAAGCGAACTTTATTCCCTAGGCGCAGCAGGGGGTCACTAATGCGCATTTTGGCCTTCCTTCTATGTATGATCCCTCTCCTCGCCTCTGGCGAAGAAATCGTATTGGGGATGAGTCAGGATGAAGTGGCCATAACCGCCACATTTGATGGATCAAACATCCTTGTCTTTGGGGCCATAAAACGCGAAAGCTCCATTCCAGACGGGGAATTGGGAGTCATCGTTACGATTGCTGGCCCATCAAAACCCGTTTCAGTACACCGTAAGGAACGCAGGTTCGGCATATGGGTGAACACAGACACGGTCGAAGTTGATGCAGCACCTAGCTTTTATGCGATTGCAACCAGCGCACCATTGGACCGCATTTTAAAAGATACCGAAGATTTGCGTCACCAGATTTCCATTGAACGCGCAATCCGTTCGGTTGGTGCGCCGATGACAATCACGGATGCTCCTGCATTTACCGATGCGGTAATCCGTATTCGCAAATCACAAGGCCTCTATAAACGATCAGAAAATTCAGTACTGGTGGATCAAGAAACTTTGTTCAGAACCTCAGTTGATATGCCCGCGAACCTGACCGAGGGAGATTATTTCACACGTATTTTCCTCACCCGTGACGGACAGGTTGTCAGCGAATTTGAAACGACCATCGACGTGAAAAAGGTTGGTTTGGAACGCTTCCTTTACAATCTTTCTCGTCAACAACCTTTAGTGTATGGACTGCTGTCTTTGGCAATTGCAATTTTGGCGGGTTGGCTTGCATCCAGCTTTTTCCGCATGATCCGCGGCACGTAGAAAACTTGGGAGTTATAGGGTGGCGCAGAAGCGACTACCCTCTATCTTACTTCAGAACTTCAATAATCAACGTGGTGCCATCCGGATCGCACCATCAAGGCGGATTGTTTCTCCGTTCAGCATGTCATTATCAATAATGTGACGCACCATCTTTGCATATTCCGCAGGCGCACCCAAGCGCGAGGGAAATGGTACCTGCGCACCCAAACTGTCCTGCACGTCTTGCGGTAGGCTTTCCAATAAAGGGGTCAGGAACAGACCGGGTGCGATTGAAACAACGCGAATACCCAACTGTGATAGATCGCGTGCCATAGGTAGGGTCATACCAACTATGCCTCCCTTGGATGCGGCGTAGGCCACCTGACCCACTTGGCCTTCATAGGCCGCAACAGACGCCGTATTGACGATAACACCACGTCCGACGTCCGCAGTAACAGGGTCATTCGCTGCCATGTGTTTGGCGGCAATCGAGGCCACGTTGAACGACCCGATCAGGTTCACACCAATGGTTTTTGAAAACAACTCTGGCGGATGTGCCTCACCACGCGAAACTGTTTTTGCAGCGGGACCAATGCCTGCGCAATTTACCGCGATATGCAATGCGTCATGGTCCGCAACAACCTGCTCGATCGATTGAGCGACCTCATCCGCATTTGAAACATCGACGCGCATGAATGATGCACCCGTTGCGGTTGCATGTTGTTCGCCCATCTCGGCATTCATATCAAAAATAACCACCTGGGCGTCTGCATCACGCAGTGCAGAAACCGTAGCTGCGCCAAGTCCCGATGCACCGCCAGTCACAATTGCCACGTGATCTTTTGTAATATCCATATTCTTCTCCTAAGTTGCCCCAATATTTTCCGCAAATTCCAAGAACACAATGCCCAATTTGCAGAACTTAACGTCGCTTGATTTGAATTGGGTTTTATGCAGAGTTTGCAGAGAGGAGAAGTCATGTCAAAATCAGGCCCGAGCCCCCGTTCCGCATATTACGATTTCCAAACCCTTCAGACCCGTTGGGAGGATAATGACGCCTATGGTCACATGAACAACATCGTTCATTAT
>JAAEZW010000173.1 GCA_018222665.1 Paracoccaceae bacterium | reverse complement strand
CGCTGCCAGACCAACTGTACGGTATTTTAGGCCTTTCATTTGTGATGAGTCCTTGATCTCTTCTTTGAACCAACCCATCGGCTGAGCTGGCATCGCAGAGTTGAAGAATGACACAACGTTTAGACCCAATGACGCCATTAGTTCATCAAACAGTTCTTGACCGCCACCGTAGTAGATCCAGCCCAGCACTTCTTGTGATGACCAGCCGAAACATGGACCGGTACCAAACAATGAAGCGGCTTTTGATTTTGAATACCAGTAAGCTGGAACGTAGTGTGCCGCATCCAGAACGCCGCGGTGAACCGCGTCTTGCATTTGGCTTGTTTTCACAACTGAGTTGACAGGAAGTAGTTCGATGGTCAGCGAACCACCCGACATCTCGTTAACGCGCTGTACGTATGAGTTCGCGTTCTCAAGAAAGATACCGCCCCCCCAAGCAGCCTGCATTTTAAGCGTGGTGCCGTGGCCACCTGCGATTGCTGGTGCTGCAAGAGTGCTTGCACCAACGACTGCTGAGCCGCGCAAAAAGTTACGACGATTAAGTGAATTAGTCATTATTTCCTCCCAATAATGTGCGATAAACGCAGATAAAATCTATTTCATTAAATCCTAAGGTCAACAACATTCATCATATTGGTGAAATTAATTTACCAATTTTCGGAAACTTGCTTTAGGCTCCAAAAACGAAAGCAAAACACGCAAATATTTCATAATACGAAAGGAAACGCGCAAATACCTCTAGTATTAGCTTTTAATGGACTAGAGTGGCCGTATTTGCAGCCCCCTAACCGACCAACTTAAGATAAAGATCAGACGCGCTATCAAAGCCAAGCTCTACATCACGAATTGTAATCTGCGATCCGGCGTTAATATTTCGTTTCAACCGGACACCATGTGCCAATCCAATCGGCAGAGCGTTTTGAGCGACAGTTACAGGTAAAGCCTGCCCCCAAACGGTGTATCCGCCTTCCCCGTCCAATACTTCACCTGCGGATAGATCGCGTTTTGCGATAGATACCACCGTTCCACGCATTTCTCGTGACTGCCCTGTGGGTTCATTGCGTAATGCTGCACTCAGGACCGATATAGATAGCTCAAGTCCAATAAGGTGAAAGGGCTTGTACATCGCCGCAAATTGGCCCGTGCTATCGGTTGGCAAACCGTATTGTTTGAAACAGGATGCGGCGTAATCATTTGGGGCTTCAAAAACCACGTAAACGCCCCACCGCAAATCCCGAAACACATCACGGCCATCCCGTTCTAGCGATGAAATGGTTTCCGCCATCCCGCGTTTTTCAAGTTGGCCGCCAAATTCCTTGGGGCGCAACACATGCGCCAAATCGTCGACACCACAGGGCGGAAACGACAATCCCGATGTAGGCACATCCAAACCACAGGCATTTGCAATGGCAACCATTTCAATCGCACTTTTTGTGCCATCCAAAAAGGAATTAAACATCTGCGGGTTCATGCCAGCCGCCCGCGCCTGATCTGCGGACAAACCATAGTAATCCCAAACGTTATCGGGGGTCACAGTATGATAAATCGGCAAATATTTGGTACCCTTACCCGCCGCCGTGATGTCAAACCCCGTGGCCCGCGCCCAATCCACCATTTCCGAGACCAAAGCGGGTTGATCCCCGTAAGCCATGGAATAACAAACGCCCTCCGCACGTGCCTTTTGCGCAAGGAGTG
Source organism: Paracoccaceae bacterium (assembly GCA_018222665.1). Classification (GTDB taxonomy): domain Bacteria; phylum Pseudomonadota; class Alphaproteobacteria; order Rhodobacterales; family Rhodobacteraceae; genus HIMB11. The sequence goes on along the minus strand of JAAEZW010000173.1, from coordinate 3,288 downwards.
GACCCACCATCACGTCCGCTTCTACATTTACCATGACCACATGTTTTCCCGCCTCAATCGCGGCAAGCGCATGTTCTGTGCCCGCACGCGGGTTTCCCGTGGCCTCGATCACGACATCCACATCATCCCGCTTGGCCAATTCTGCCCCGCTTTCCTCATAAGACAGGGCATCAATGCGCGCCGTGTCCCATCCCACAGCCGTGCAAGCCGCAACCATGCGCGCATGATCCAATTCGGCGATTGCTGTCACCTCAATCCCTGCGATTGTGGGCACTTGGGACAAAAACATCGACCCAAACTTACCCGCCCCAATCAATCCAACCCTTATGGGTCGATTGCGGGCTGCGGCTTCGGCGGCAAAGTTTGCTAGGTTCATGATGGCCCTCCACATGACGTTTCATTGTGAATGAGCATTCCAAAACTTTTTGTCTGTGGCAAGAAACGTTATGGATAAAACATTAGACTTTTCATCCAGATCAAACCAGTCTGTTGGCGAACATGGGGACATAGCACGACACCGACGCCAAAGGATTTTGCGATGCTGAAACTGATTGATAATCGACTAACCGCAGAAGTTTTGTATACCCTTCAGAAAATGGGACATGGTGACATTTTGATCATTGCCGATGCCAACTTCCCTTCCACAACAATATCCAAATCGACTGTCTCACAAAGTGTTTTGAACATGGAAAACCTGAATGCACCCGAAGCGATCGAGGCGATCTTATCCTTGCTTCCACTGGACACCTTTGTGGACGATTTCGCAGGCCGCATGGAAGTTGACGGTGAACCCGATTTCCTGCCCCCTGTGCAAGAGGATGTCGCAAAAATCGTTCGCGCAAATGATGATGAGTCTCGTGACATGATTTCAATCGAACGACAGGCGTTTTATGAATTTGCGCGCAAAAGCTATGCCATTGTTCAGACCAGCGAAACCCGATTGTTTGGCTGTTTCATGCTGCGCAAGGGTGTTATTTTTCCGTCCTGATTATTGCGATTAGTAGACGTTCATTGATCCCGCGCTAACTTTATTAAAACCACAGGCGCGCAATGAACACCCACAAAATATTCACCTTTCTGGCATTCTACGCATCCACATTTGTCGCTGCTAGCAGTGCGGCCGTTTGGGATGTTGGCGGTACGTGGTATCAATCTTTAACCCAACCCAGCTTTACGCCGCCCCCATGGGTGTTTGGGCCTGTGTGGACTGTCCTGTACCTAATGATCGCGATTGTCGCCTGTCGCATCGCCTATGCTGCGGAAACACCGTGGAAAATGCCTGCCTTTGCGCTTTGGGCGCTGCAGATTGCGTTGAACACGCTGTGGACGCCCGTGTTTTTTGGTGCAAAGAACCTTGAGGGTGTAATGTTCTATATCGGACTACTTTGGATCACGATTTGTCTGTTGATCTGGGTGACACGTAAGGTTGATAAACTCTCAGCGATACTTTTGTTGCCCTATCTGGCGTGGGTCAGTATTGCGGGCATATTGAATTTCGCGTTCTGGGCCCTGAACCCATAACAAATGTGACCCTGCAACATTACGATTTGAAATCGGCCACGCCGAACCAAACACTATTAAAAAACAGATTTGCCCCGATCCATGTGGGTCGCCAGCGTGACGAAAACAACATTACAAAACACTATTTGGGAAAGGGATTAATCCTCATACACGCTTTTCATACCACCAAATTGTTGCGTTTTAAAAATTGAAGACACATCCTTGGCAGGCGGCAAAGGCATACGTACAGGAACATTTTCCACACGCGGCTCGAGGCAAGGTTTACCGATAATCGTTCTTTCCTTGAGGTCGTCCCAAAATTTTAGTTGCCCCAAAGAGTGAATGTAGGAATTGGAACCAAGGATCGGCCATGCATCTGCTTTCGCGATTTCATAAAACAGAATAAGCCTTGCCCGATCACTTCTATTTGGGGCTGATCCATGTAATGTGCGCACATGATGAACGGTCATGCTCCCCGCTTTTCCAGTCAAAGATACTATTTTATCTTGTTCAAAATCTGGATCGTCGGAATCAATGGCGCCACAAAAAATTCCCTGATTATGATGGCTTAGGATTGGTCCTTTGTGTGAACCCGGCACCACTTGCAAAGGGCCATTTTCCATGTCCACATCCTCGAGCAGCAATCCAAACGCCAGTAAACTGTCATTTGTATGCGGATAAAATGCCCAATCTTGATGCCACTCCACCGCTGCGCCACCGCCTGGCGCTTTGGTGTTCAGCTTGGATGTAAGCAGGGTTGCATCCTCCCCAAGCAAATCCCGCAAAACCTCGGTCACACCAGAATTTCGAAGTATTTCATCGAAATAGGCGTGTTGTTTATGGGGCAATTTTATGCGCGTAAGTTTAGGATGTTCTGCCGTGTGCCCAACATCAAGATCATAAACATCATTACTCTCGGTGACAGTTTTTGAGGCTTCAATAAAATCATAAGTGATGTTCTGAAGTGTTTCTAATTGCGCGTCTGTAATGACATTTTCGACCAGCAAATACCCCTGTTCAAAATAGTCACTGATTTGTTTGTCAGATAGCATCTTAACCTCGGCTTAGGATTTCATCGGCGGTCATGCAAAATGCACAGGTCTTGGTTAAGTATGAAGAACGAAACCTTCAAAATAAACAACTTTTCATCAGCTCGTGGATGCGGGCTATCACCACCCGTGATTTGGGAGATTACAAGTGTTCTAAAATTTATGGAAAACGCCCGCACCCTTACGCGCGGATTTTACTACAGTGCACCTGTGTTGACAGCGTTGAACTATGTACAAAACAGACGGTCGACAACATCGAGATTTCCGTTAGAGTGAAGATCAAGGAGAACTCATGTCACTGAAAGCACTGTCCTATTTAGGAATTCGCTCTGATAAATTGAACGACTGGTCAAGTTTTGCAGGCGGTCTGTTGGGCATGCAAAAAATTGATAAAGGTGGCAAGTCAATGGCTTTCCGCATGGATAGCCAAGAACAACGCTTGTTAGTGTCAGATGAGCCTGGCGAAACACTTGCCTTTATGGGATGGGAAGTGGGCGCACGTGACGATTTGCAAACGCTTGCCGCAAAACTCGATGCTGCGGGCACGCCTGTTCACATAGGCACTCGGGAATTGGCCGATCGACGATTGGTACAGGATCTGATTTGGTTTTTGGATCCAATGGGCAACCGAAATGAATTGGTTTATAAACCGATGTTGGCCAGCGATCCGTTTGTTCCAGGACGTCCGATTGATGGGTTTAAAACGGGTCCCTTGGGCATGGGACACGCCGTTTTACAC
>JAAEZW010000172.1 GCA_018222665.1 Paracoccaceae bacterium | reverse complement strand
GTCCTGCCCCATGTGCAAAAAGCGCATTTGCCCGACGTTTATGATGCACTGCGCGCCATCGGGCTGGCCACCGCAAATATTGGATTGATTTCCGATATTATCGCCTGCCCTGGTATGGATTATTGCGCATTGGCGACGGCGCGTTCCATCCCCATCGCACAGGATATCGCAACGCATTTTGATGCCCTAAAATTGGAACACGACATTGGTCCGCTAAAAATCAAAATTTCAGGCTGCATCAATGCCTGTGGACACCATCACGTTGGGCACATTGGAATTTTGGGATTGGATCGCGCGGGCGTCGAAAATTACCAAATTACGCTTGGGGGGGACGGGACAGAAACGCCCGCTATTGGCGAACGTGCGGGCCCTGGCTTTGGCGCTGATGAGGTGATCCCCGCAATCGAACGGTTGATCCATTTCTACCTAAACGAACGCCTTGCCCCAAGCGAAACATTTTTAGAATGCTATCGCCGTCTTGGCCTTGGTCCATTCAAAACCGCCCTATACGAAACCGAGCAATCAAAGGTGCGTGCCAATGCTGCCTAGTGAAAAACAGCTGCTGGTGAATGACCTGAACAACCAATTCCGCCATCATGGGGCGACCCACGTTATTGATGCGGTGTTAAAGCACGGCGTGTTGGGTCAGGTTGCGATGGTTTCAAGCTTTGGCGCGGAAAGTGCGGCTTTGCTGCACCTAATCGCAATTACACGGCCAGACACGCCCGTTTTATTCATAGATACGAACATGTTATTTGTGGAAACGCTGATCTATCAATCAGATTTGGCAGAACAGCTGGGCCTGAAAAACCTGCGCATTTTGCGGGCGGACCCCGCCACAATTGCAGAACATGATCCGGACAACACATTACATAAGGATACGCCTGACACCTGCTGTCATTTGCGCAAAACATCCGTGTTGCAAAATGCACTTGTCCCCTATGATGGTTGGATTACTGGGCGCAAACGGTATCACAGAAACCAACGCGTCAAGCTTGAGTTTTTCGCATACGACGCACCAAACGATAAATTCAAAATCAACCCACTGGCACATTGGCGCGCCGAAGATGTGGCCGATTATGTTGCCGCAAATAATTTGCCGCCCCACCCCCTTGTTGCCAAAGGCTATTCATCTATTGGATGCAAGCTCTGCACAGTTCCAGTTGGAATAAACGACGATGTGCGATCAGGCCGTTGGCAAGGGCGTGCAAAAACCGAATGCGGCATACATTTCGAAACAAAATTGCTGACACCTGCAGAGGATATGACATGACCGTGATCATCAATGACGAGGGGTTGTCAACCTCAGAGCAAGAAATCACATATGAACGTGCGGATACCTTAAATAAGGAGACGCGAGTACTTGATATATCCGCGGATCAAGATTTGAATGCGCTCAGTGACTATTTGGACACTCTAACGCTTATTCGCATCGAATTTGCGTCCTTTGCGGATGGTCGGGGATTTAGCCTTGCGCGGATTTTACGCCTGATGGGATTTTCGGGGCATTTGCGTGCCTATGGTCACGTAATTTCTGACCAATATGCAATGGCGCGGCGCAGCGGATTTGACGATGTTGAGGTGTCCAAGGCCCTTGCAACACGCCAACCAGAGGCAGAGTGGCTGTTTCGATCAAACTGGTCCGCGCATGATTATCAAACACGTCTGCGCAAAAGCGCCTAGCAAATTCCAACAAAACCGCGTAAAAGCAAAGTGACAACTAAACATGACAGAGTATACCCCCGTGACAACCACGACTGCCACCAAAGTTCCAACCCTGCCAGATGCACAAACGGTGCTAGACGTAAAACACTGGACAGATCGTCTCTTTTCTTTCCGTGTCAGCCGTCCACAATCCCTGCGTTTCAGATCAGGTGAATTTGTGATGATCGGCCTGTTGAAGGATGATGGAAAACCGCTTTTGCGCGCCTATTCAATCGCCTCACCCGCGTGGGATGACGAATTAGAATTCTATTCGATCAAGGTCCAAGATGGCCCTTTGACCAGCCGTTTGCAGCATATCAAATCAGGCGATCAGATCATTTTACGCCCCAAACCCGTGGGCACATTGGTGCATGATGCTCTGCTGCCTGGAAAACGTTTGTGGTTTTTCGCAACGGGCACGGGAATTGCGCCTTTTGCATCGCTTATTCGTGAGCCGCAAACCTATGAAGATTATGACCAAATCATCCTGACACACACCTGCCGCGAAGTTGCGGAATTAGAATATGGTCGCCAACTGGTGGATCAGGTCAAAAACGATGAATTGATGGCCGAATTAGTGGGGGCGAAAAACTTGCAAAAGTTGGTCTATTATCCAACCACAACCCGCGAAGACAGCCCCAAGATGGGGCGAATAACGACATTGATCAAGGATGGGACATTGTTTGGCGATTTGGATGTGATCGATTTCGGCCCGGACAAAGACCGCGCGATGGTCTGCGGATCGATTGGATTGAACACAGATATCAAAGAGATCCTTGAAGGCTATGGTCTACGCGAGGGCGCCAATTCGGAACCCGCAGAATATGTGGTTGAAAAGGCCTTTGTTGGGTAACACCCCTGAAAACTGTTGCCCCTTGGTCGCCCCTTGTGAAAAAAGCCGCACTTTGGTGTGGCTTTTACGGTATTAACGCTTGAAAACAAAGGGCTCCGTGGTTAAGTTGCCTACGCAATTTTGATTGAATAAGGAACAAAACAATAGCTCGTAAGCCTCACAACGCGCCTCCGTCGCGCGACACCGGTCCACGCGTAAATGACCGTATCAAAGCACTCGAAATTCGCCTAATCGGCGCAGATGGCGAAAATGTCGGTGTAGTTTCCCCAGCAAAAGCAATGGATTTGGCAGATCTAGCCGGATTGGATTTGGTTGAAATTTCACCAAATGCGACGCCGCCCGTGTGTAAAATCATGGATTTTGGCAAGTACAAATACGAACAACAAAAACGCGAATCTGAGGCGCGCAAAAAGCAAAAGATCATCGAAGTCAAAGAGGTGAAGTTCCGTCCTGGCACCGATACCCACGACTATGAGGTGAAAATGCGCTCTGTGCTGAAGTTCCTTGAAAAAGGCGACAAGGTGAAAATCACCCTGCGTTTCCGTGGTCGTGAAATGGCGCACCAAGATTTGGGACGTGATTTGTTGCACCGCGTTGCAGAGGACGTGAAAGACCATGGCAAGGTTGAAAACATGCCAAAAATGGAAGGTCGCCAAATGACCATGATGATTGGTCCATTGGCTGCCAAATAATCATCGTCCTGATATTATGATTTTGCGCGGCTCTATTTAGGGCCGCGTTTTATTTTGTGCGAGATTTGGGACGGCGTGGTTGTGGCCGCGTTGGGATTTCCTTTAACAATCCGCCAATGGCCATTTGGGCAAAATCTGCATCCGTGACATCCAAACCACAGACCACGCGTGATAAAACCCAATCCGCCCCGTTCAATGCAGGAGATCGAGCGCATCCTGGTAAACCGATTACGGGTTTTGACCCGATGCGACCAAGGAACAACAAATTCCCGGGATCCACAGGCATGCCAAACCGATGCACGTCACCACCTGCCAGCGAAACGGCGGTCGGGGCCACGTCTGCCCAATCCGATGTGGCCGACCCTGATAGGATCATAACCAGATCCGCCTGTGATGTTGTGATCGCCGCCGCGATGCTTGCGGGATCATGGGGCACCATTTGGACGATGTTCAATGTGACACCCAGCATGTCCAACCGCGCCGCAAGTGCCTCTTTCCCTTTGTCACCAGCCCCCCCTTCTGTATCTGATATGATAAGGTCGGCAGAGCACAAGTTTGGTGCAGACATTCGAATACTGTCGCGGGCCAAATCACAGGCCTGCTCCAATTTCGCTTGGGGAACACCATAGCTGATGATTTTGATCGTCGCGACCAAACCACCAGTTGTCATTTGTTGAAATTCAGGAACCGTTGCGACCGAAATCATTGGATCAACGGAATTTGCCGCAATTAGGCGCGCGGCGTCCATCTGCACCACACCAGGTCCCTCTGCAATGATATTCACACGGCCTGTAAATGGCGCGGTTAGGGATAGGCCAACCGCCTGCGGATCAGGGCAAATCGCCTTTGCAAAGTGTTGGGCCGCATCATTTTCATGGATATCGCCATGCTCCAACAGTGCCGCTGTTACCGATGTGATCCCTGCAGATTTCAGCGCAGCTATGTCATCCGCGCCGATTACGATGCCCTTGCGCATACGACCGTTGGGCGTCTGTATTGAATGCGCCAATATTGCGCCCGCGGCCCCGTCGACGTCGAATTTTCCAAACTTCATTTTGGGACCCGCAGTTGGGCCAACACTTCGGCCATGATCGAAACGGCGATCTCGGCAGGGGTTGCCGCGCCGATATTTAACCCAACGGGCCCATGAATGCGCCCGATTTGATCATCCGTAAACCCCAGCGCGCTTAAACGGTTCACACGTTTCGCATGCGTGCGTGATGATCCCAGCGCACCAATGTAAAACAAATCGGATTTTAGCCCGATTTCTAATGCAGGGTCATCCAGCTTGGGATCATGTGTCAACAACACCAAGGCCGTGCGTGCATCGGCTCCTAATTTCTCCATCGCCTCATCGGGCCAATCATCCAGAATTGGGATATCAGGGAAACGCACGGATGATGCAAAACTTTCGCGCGGATCAATCAGATAGGGATCAAATCCCGCAATTCGCGCCATTGGAACCAAGGCTTGTGCAATATGCACCGCCCCCACAATCACCATACGAAGCGGGGGATTGTGAATGCCAATGAATGTCTCCTGATCTTCTTCAAATCCAGAACGATCCATGCGAAAACGCGCATCATACCCGTCGTACACAAGGGCGCGAGCGCCGGTTTTCACATTCACAACATAGGCAACGGCGCGGCGGGTTGCGCGTGCCTCAACCAGTTGTTCTAGCAGGGATACGGGCATCACATCGCCAATGGGTTCCACCAAAATGCGAATGGTCCCCCCACACGCCAGCCCAACGGCAAAGGCATCCCCATCGC
>JAAEZW010000171.1 GCA_018222665.1 Paracoccaceae bacterium | reverse complement strand
GTGTTACCCGTATAAGGCTTTGAACCGTGTCGGATTGGCCAACGGGGACAATCATAATGCCACCCGGTTTTAGCTGTGATAACAAGGTCCCGGGCGGGTCTTCCGCAGCGGCGGTGACAATGATGCGATCAAACGGGGCCTGATCGGGTAACCCATGTGATCCATCCGCAAGGATCGGCGTAATATTGCTCAGGTCTAGCTCTTGGAACAGGCGCGTGGCCTCGCGCACCAATGGGCGATGACGTTCTACCGTATAAACGCGGCGTGCCAATTGGCTTAGGATGGCGGCCTGATAGCCCGAGCCCGTGCCCACCTCTAAAACCTTATCCCGCGGACCAACCTTTAACGCTTGGGTCATCAACCCTACTACAGAGGGTTGTGAAATCGTCTGACCACATGCGATGGGTAGCGGCATGTCCTCATACGCGCGTGCGGAAAAAACGCCCGACACAAAAGGACCCCGATCAATGCGTTCCATTGCGGTCAAAACGCGGCTGTCTGTCACCCCCTTGGATCGGAGGGCAAACAGGAATTGCATCTTTTGTTCGGGATCAAGATCCATTGGGACTTACGATTTTTCTAAAATGTCATAGGCCGTCAAATCGGCACGCATTGGAGTGATCGAGATGTATCCGTCCAGATTGACACCCGCATCGGACGTGTCGCCAACGGCCACATGCTGATCGCCACCCTTTACATACAAAAATTCACGGTTGTTTGGCGCCATTTGCATGATGGCTGAAAACTGGCTGCCTTGGCGGCGGCCTTGAGCGGCAAATTTGTGCCCCTTAACATCGGCGGCAGGCACCGGGGGGAAGTTGATATTGTAGAAAATATGATAATCTGACGGATTGTCATATTCAAGTGCGATCAAGTGGCGCAAAATATTGGTGCCATGCACATGGCTTGCTTCAAATGGATCTGCCGCGTCGTAGTTTTTGGGGCCCAAATATTGGGATAGGGCAAAGGATTTGATACCCTGCAATGCGCCTTCAAGTGCAGCGCCAATAGTGCCAGAATATAGGACATTTTCGGCGGAGTTGTTGCCGCGGTTCACCCCCGACAGGATCACATCAGGGCGCTCAGGCATAATGTGATAAAGCCCCGCCAAAACGCAATCAGCAGGATAGCCATCAACGGAATAGCGGCGTTCAGATATTTTGTTAATCAACATGGGGGATGTGTAGCTGATGCAATGCGCAACGCCAGAACGCTCTTGGGTTGGGGCGATGACCCAAACTTCGCCCCTATCGCCTGCTAATTCATGCGCGATCTGTTCCAGTGCTTTCAGCCCGGGTGCATTAATTCCATCGTCATTCGTGATTAAAATGCGCATCAGTTGCCCTCAAAAGATCTGCTCTGCTCTTAGGACATAGAGGAGCAGACAGGTTCGGGCAAGTCTTTGCTGAGATCGGTGCCTAGTTGGCGAGGTACTCTTGCAATAGGGTCGCTACAACATCACTTGGCTCGCTTAGGCCGCTGCGATCTTCCCCCGGGAAAAAGCGGGCACGCGTGGCGGTTGGCATGGCAGGGGGGGTTACGATTTTCACCACAGGCCCTGTGTTTTCACACTCTTTCGCCCAGCTTTGTGCCAATGCAATTTGTGCCGATTTTGATGCACCATATGCGCCGAAAAACTTTTCCCCTGCATGCGTATCATCAAAGAACATTGCCCAGCCATTTGCTCTTAGCAAAGGTGTCACATAGGGGATCAATATCCCTGTGGTCTTCACGTTCAGTTGAATTGATTTTTCCCAATCTTTTTCATCCATTGTTGCCGTGGGTCCGATTGGGGCTGCGTGCACTGCCGTATGCGCCCAAAAATCAACTTTGCCCCAGCGATCAAAAATGGAACGGCACAAATGCGCCATTGCATCTGCATTATTCACATCCATTGGTGCCAATGTGGCCTGTCCCCCTTTGGCCATGATCCGATCATCAAGCTCCTCAAGCGCTCCAGTTGTGCGTGCAACGGCAATTACGTGATGTGAGGGGGCAAGCGCTTCTGCCAAAGCAGCGCCAAGACCGCGCGAAGCGCCAGTGATAAGTGCAATTTTTTGATCCATAGCAGCGCGTTTGCAAGAAAAGCGTTTTGATGTCAACCTGTCTGATCAGAGAGTCCCGTGTGACAATATTCCTCAAGCATTGTGATCAGCATTTTGAAACTCATGCCATCCAGTCATAAACCATAAAAGGCATCTTCCTCTAATGCGGCGGGTGTGATGGGACGCTGAAACCCATCGCGCGGTTGAATGAAACAGGCATGCAGACCTGGATAACCTGGGATGACGTTTGCAATCCATCCAAATTGCATGTCCATCGCCCCTTGTTCGCCGCTGGGATAAGTTTCTTAAAATAGATCAAGGCTGGGTTTATGCAGATGCACCCAAATGCCCAAGATCAGGAAGCGTTCAATATCGTGAAAGGGCAATAACATAATGGTGCGGACAAAATGGCGATCTTGAATGCCAAAGAAATAATGGGTCAGGATATCGTCTGTCGCTGTGTGAAGCGCGTCATTATCTTGGGATGTGCTGTCGCTGTCCCATTCCTCGGGTGCAGAATAAGCCACGGACAAAAGATCGCGCAGCGGTGTGTTGCAGCATGGGCAGGTGCGTTCCCCCGTTAACAGGTCAATCCAACGCATATCGGGTTCAGGCGTTTCCGAAAACGCAGGCGGGGGACCGTTGGGTTTTTGGGAGAATTTATTTAAAAGCCTCACTCAGCGGCCTTAACCGCAAATCCCTTTTCAATCATATCTGATGGTGCCACTGGGTATTCCCCCGAGAAGCAGGCATCACAATGCTGAGGACAAGATGCATTGCGCCCATTTTGTTCCCCGACCGCCCGATAAAGGCCATCCAAGGAAATGAATTTCAGGCTATCAACAGCCAGATGGTCGCGCATCTCTTCTTCGGACATGTTGGCCGCCAGCAATTTTTCGCGCTGCGGTGTGTCCACACCATAAAAACAGGGCCATGCAGTTGGCGGCGAGGCAATACGGAAATGCACCTCGGCGGCACCTGCATCCAGGATCATCTCTTTGATCTTGCGTGATGTTGTTCCTCGAACCACAGAGTCATCCACCAAAATGATACGCTTCCCTTTAACCAACGCACGATTGACATTTAGTTTTAGGCGCACACCCATGTTTCGGATTTGCTCGGTCGGTTCAATAAAGGTGCGTCCCATATATTGGTTCCGAATGATCCCCATGGCAAAGGGAAGGCCAGATTCTTGTGAAAACCCGATTGCGGCGGGTGTTCCACTGTCTGGAACGGCACAGACCAAGTCGGCTTCAACGGGGCTTTCTTTGGCCAATTCAACCCCGATTTGACGGCGTGTTTCATAAACCGAACGCCCGCCAATGATGCTGTCTGGGCGTGAAAAATAGACGTGTTCAAAAATGCAGAAACGTGGGTCTTGTTTGCGGAATGGGAAATTGCTGTCGATCCCTTTGTCGGTGATCACCACCATTTCACCGGGTTCAACCTCGCGTACGAATTCCGCACCAATGATGTCCAAGGCGCATGTTTCCGAGCTGAGCGCATAGCCATCGCCAACCTTGCCAATAACAAGCGGGCGCACCCCTAACGGATCGCGTACACCGATCAATTTGGTACGGGTCATCGCAACAACGGAAAAGGCACCTTCGACACGGCGCAGGGCGTCTTCCATGCGTTCGGGGATGTTGCGCTGAAGCGAGCGTGCCATCAGATGGATAATGCATTCACTGTCAGAGGAGCTTTGGAAAATTGAACCACGCTCAATCAATTCACGGCGCAATGCATCCGCATTCGTCAGGTTCCCGTTATGCGCAAGCGCGGCACCGCCCATGGCAAATTCGCCAAAAAAGGGTTGCACATCGCGGATTGCGGCGGCCTTGGACCCGGCTGTGGAATAGCGCACATGCCCGATTGAAAGTTCCCCAGGAAGGGTTTGCATTAGGGATTGGGATGTAAAGTTATCGCGCACATATCCAAAACGTCGGGCCGAATTGAACCCTGCATCTGGGTCATATGCCACTATACCACCGGCCTCTTGTCCGCGATGCTGCAGCGCGTGCAGTCCAAGCGCCACAAAGTTTGCAGCGTCGGTAACACCGATCACCCCAAACACACCACATTCTTCTTTGAGTTTGTCGTCATCAAACGGGTGAGCGGGGGGCATTTGCTTGCAAGACAAGTCAGGAAACTCCGATTCCATTTCGTGGGTGGCCCCTACATACTGATATTGGGGGAAAGTGTCACGAAACTATAACAATTAAATCTGGGTCATGCGGATAGTTAGATAGGTGCGTGCCCGCCAACGTTTTATTCAACGTTACAGACAGAGACTAATTCTTCATATTGTACGGTCACCCAGCCAAGGGCGCGTTCGGGATTGTGGGCCTCGATCTGGGCGGCCATATCACCAAACACCTTGGCTGATCGGCTTTCATCAATCATCGGTAGGCTTTGTGAACTCAGGACCGCGCTGTAGGCGAAAAAGGCAATCGCGATAAGGGCGATGCCGCGCAACACACCAAAGATAAAGCCCAAGACCTGATCCACCTTACCCAAGACAGATTTGTTAATCAGGGACGACAGAAGGGGCGTAAAGAACGAAACGATCATAAGGGTGATCGCAAATACCGCGGCAAAAGAGGCGATGATGGATAATTCGCAGCTATCGGCAAGGATCGGGCCGATCATCGGGATTTCTTCGATCAAGGGCATCACATTTGGCGCAAAGACAAAGGCCACGATTGCGGCGGCGACCCATCCTGCGATGGCCATGGCCTCGCGTACCAGACCGCGTGAATAGGCCAGCAATGAGGACAGCACGATAATCACGGCCACCACTGCATCGACTACGTTAAATCCTTCCATGGCCGCTTGCCCTTTTCCTCAGCCTAAGTCATGCCGAAATTTTCAACAACGAATGACGCAATATCCGACATTTGCGCCATGTCAATTCCACTTACTTGTGCCTGTTTCCCACCAACAGGTCCGATAGCCCGTGTGAAACCAAGTTTTTGCGCTTCTTT
>JAAEZW010000170.1 GCA_018222665.1 Paracoccaceae bacterium | reverse complement strand
GTCACGCACAACGAAACAGCCACAGGCGTAACCAGTGATATCGCCGCAATCCGTCACGCAATGGATGCAGTTGAACACCCTGCCCTGCTGTTTGTTGATGGTGTGTCATCCATCGCATCCATCGACTTTCGGTTTGATGAATGGGGTGTCGATGTTGCTGTGACTGGTTCGCAGAAAGGGTTCATGCTGCCCGCGGGTCTGGCCATTGTTGGGTTCAGTGAAAAGGCGATGGATGCCACCAAAACCGCCACATTGCCCAGAACATTTTTCGATGTGCATGACATGGCCAAGGGATACGCAAACAACGCCTATCCCTACACCCCTGCCGTGGGTTTGATGAACGGCTTAAACCAAGCCTGTGATATGCTCTTGGGCGAAGGATTGGACAATGTATTTGCCCGTCACCACCGCATCGCACAGGGTGTGCGAAACGCGGTTGAGGCATGGGGGATGGACCTGTGCGCAAGTGATCCAAGCGTTTATTCGGACACGGTCAGCGCCATCAAAACACCCGCAAATTTCAATGCGACCGACATTGTCACATTGGCTGCAGAAAAATATGGCGTCGCCTTTGGCGTTGGTCTGGGTGAAGTGGCAGGCAAAGTGTTCCGCATTGGCCATTTGGGCAGCCTGACAGATGTCATGGCCCTGTCGGGTATTGCAACTGCCGAAATGTGTATGAAGGATCTGGGATTGCCGATTGACTTGGGATCAGGCGTTGCCGCCGCCCAACAATATTATCGCAACCATTCAATGATTGAACAAAAGGTAGCCGCAGAATGAGGGATATCGTTGATAACATCCCAACCTATCAGGATATGTTAGAGGCTCATGAGCGGATAAAACCCATAATCCGTCGGACTCCCGTGTTAACATCTGATTATTTGAACGAGTTGAGTGCCGCTTCACTGTTTTTCAAATGCGAAAACTTTCAAGAACCCGGAGCGTTCAAAGTGCGTGGTGCAACTAATGCAGTGTTCGGTCTGGACGATGAGACTGCAAGACTTGGTGTTGCCACGCATTCTTCAGGAAATCATGCCTCTTGTCTATCGTACGCCGCCATGCGTCGCGGGATACCATGCAACGTCGTAATGCCTCACACAGCTCCACAAGCTAAGAAAGACGCGGTGCGACGCTACAATGGGATCATCACAGAATGTGAACCGTCTACAACATCGCGAGAGGCAACATTTGCTGAGGTACAAAAAAGAACGGGTGGAGACTTCGTACATCCTTACAATGATCCACGCGTCATCGCAGGCCAAGGCACCTGCTCCAAAGAATTTATGGAACAGACTGATGGCTTGGATATCGTAGTCGCGCCTATTGGTGGAGGCGGTATGGTGTCGGGAACCTGCCTAACTCTGTCCACTCTTTCCCCCGAAACGCAGATCATTGCGGCAGAACCTGAGAAGGCAGATGACGCCTACCGAAGTTTCAAGGCAGGGTACATAATAGCAGACGATGCCCCGAAGACTATTGCGGATGGATTACTCGTGCCGCTGAAGGAGCGTACTTGGCATTTTGTTTCTAACCACGTCACCGAAATTTACACGGCTACTGAGTCAGAAATCATTGATGCTATGAAATTGACTTGGAAACACCTACGTATAGTAATGGAGCCCTCTTGCGCTGTCCCCTTGGCAATCGTTTTGAAAAACCCAGACGCGTTTCGTGGAAAGCGTGTCGGCCTCATTATTACCGGCGGCAACGTGGATCTCGATAAATTACCATGGATCACAGCTTCATAACAACAAACAATAAAAGAAATAGAGGGTTCGCTAATGAAAGACTTAAGTACATTTGATGACTACGAGGTGGGATACAGTATCCCAGCAAAACCAGGAATGTTGGAAGACGAAATCCAGACCCCCTGTTTGGTTCTTGATCTTGATGCACTCGAACGCAACATAAAAAAGATGGGAGACTACGCTGCGTCGAAAGGCATGCGACATCGCGTGCATGGTAAAATGCACAAATCCGTCGATGTTGCTAAATTGCAGGAGGCCCTTGGCGGGGCATGTGGTGTCTGTTGTCAAAAAGTGTCCGAGGCCGAGGTGTTCGCACGTGGCGGTATTCGCGATGTTTTGGTGTCAAACCAGGTACGCCACCCTGCAAAAATTGATCGCCTTGCCCGCATCCCAACATACGGCGCGCGTGCAATTTGCTGCGTGGATGACGTGACTAACGTTGCAGACCTATCTGAGGCCGCCGTACGCCATGGCACGCAAATCGAATGCTTGGTTGAAATTGACTGTGGTGCGGGACGCTGCGGCGTGACCACAACATCAGATGTTGTAGAAATTGCAACTGCCATTGATGCGGCGGAAGGCCTAAAATTCGCAGGCATCCAAGCCTATCAAGGTGCGATGCAACACTTAGACAGTTATGAAGAGCGTAAAGAAAAAATTGGCATTGCCGTTGCCATGGTCAAGGATGCCGTGGACACTCTGCGCTCTAAGGGATTGGAATGCGACATCGTTGGTGGTGGTGGGACGGGGTCTTATTATTTTGAATCCACCTCTGGTGTGTACAACGAATTACAATGTGGATCCTATGCGTTTATGGATGCTGATTATGGGCGTATTTTAGATAAGGACGGCAAGCGTATTGACCAAGGCGAATGGGAAAATGCGATGTTTATCCTAACCAGCGTCATGAGCCATGCTAAAGCAGACAAAGCCATTGTTGATGCGGGTCTAAAGGTGCAATCCGTGGACAGTGGCCTGCCCGTGATTTATGGACGCGATGATGTGGAATACATCAAATGTTCAGATGAACATGGCGTTGTAATGGACCTCGACGGTGTGTTGAAAATAAACGAGAAATTAAAATTGGTACCTGGGCACTGTGATCCGACCGCAAACGTACACGATTGGTATGTGGGCGTTCGTGATGGCAAAGTGGAATGCGTTTGGCCGATTTCGGCCCGCGGGTACGCTTACTAATCTAAAATAATCGAAAAAGCTACAGGGCGCTGACCAATTTAGCGCGCTATTTTACACTACCGAATTGGACGACCCATGCTACTTGTTCCCGAACGTGAAATCGCAAATCTTATGACACGTGAAGCAGCATTTGATGCTGTTGAAAAAGTCTTTGCCGCGATGGCTGCAAAAGACGCATATAATTTTCCAGTCGTCCGCGAAGCGATTGGCCACGAAGATGCACTTTATGGATTTAAAGGCGGTTTTGATCGTGCGGGATCAACGCTCGGCCTAAAGGCAGGGGGATATTGGCCCAACAATTTGGAAAAGTTTGGACACATCAATCACCAATCCACAGTGTTTCTGTTTGATCCTGATACGGGCATGCCCAGTGCGATGGTGGGCGGTAACCTATTGACCGCACTTCGCACGGCGGCGGCGTCATCAGTTTCGATCAAACACCTTGCGCGCGCAGATGCGCGGGTGATCGGCATGATTGGGGCGGGGCATCAATCCACGTTTCAGTTGCGTGCGGCCCTTGAACAGCGCCACTTTGAAAAGGTAATCGGATGGAATTACCACCCCGAAATGCTGCCCAATATCGAAAAGGTAGCCAATGAAGCGGGCCTACCGTTTGAAGCGGTAACGCTTGAAGGCATGCAGCAAGCGGATGTGATTATATCCATCACCTCTGCCTTTGCACCCTCTCTTATGGCAGACCATGTTTCGCCCGGATGTCACATTGCCTGTATGGGGACCGATACCAAAGGCAAACAAGAGGTGGAAGCCGCCCTAATCGCCAAAGGCACAGTGTTCACAGACGAAGTGGCGCAATCCATTTCCATTGGCGAAGCACAGCACGCCATCGCCGATGGCTTGATCACATCCAATGACATCACCGAACTGGGGGCCGTAATAAATGGCACCGACGCAGGGCGCAGCAGTGATACGGAAATCACCATTTTCGATGGCACAGGTGTTGGGTTGCAGGATTTGGCCGTGGCTGCAAAAGTTGTCGATTTGGCGCAAAAACGCGGTATCGCGATTGAGGTTGATTTTTAGTTCGCGCCAAAGGCCTTGGTATTCACAACAAAACGGTCATAGTTGGGTTCAGATAACAGGGCCAGCAGGCGAATAATCACATAGGTCAGGATCAGCGAAAATATCCCCCGCACCACCAAAATATAAAATAGCGATGGGCCAAGTAGCATTAAAACGGCCGTATCCTCAAACACCGAATGATAGAGGTTGATCAAAACCAATGACCCAACGGCGGCCTGTGCGGGGATCATGCCCTGACGCACGTCCTTGATCATCAAACCACCGCCAAATCCCAACCCCAAGGTTAGTCCGACAATCACGATGGTGGATGCACGGCTGCCGATGCCGACCAGAACCAAAATGGGATGCATCATTTTTTGGATTAACCGTTCCGCGCCGATCCAGCGCAACAGCTCAAGTCCGATAATCAAAACAACAATCACCACTTGGATAAATACCAACCCCTTGACCTGATCAATGCCCCATTGCAGCAAACCGGGTGTCACATCAAACTGTGGCAGATGCATGCGGGCCGTTGCCCCCAACATATTAAATTGATGAAAAAATAGGTTCAAAAGCGCACAAAACAAAATGGCCGCCCCAACACGCACGGCCAATGTCACCCCAACCCGTAGGCCAGCGTTGCGGGTTATGGCCGCCTCAACAGGCAGGGAATGCGCAAACAGCATGAAGGATGCAATGATCGTCGTTTGCGCAACGCTTAGGGATGCGGCAGATGGCATCGCGCTTATCAACATCAAACCCGCATATGGGTTCGTGAGCATCGTTGTTGTTAACACAATCGCCATGTCGGCAGGTAATCCAATCATGGTCACAATGGGCGCCATGGCAACGTTCAACCAATAAACCGCTCCTGCCATTTCGGCAATTTTCACAACAATCAACGTGGGGATCAAAACCTTAAACAAGGCCCAAGACACGATATAAATATCCGTCACGATTTTCTTGAAAATTGTCATGCTGCGTCGTCTGCCAATCTGCATTCCGTTCTGCATGACAGTCATACGCAGGAATGTGCAGAGTTCAATAATTTAAATCGCACACTCAAGCATAAGAAATAAGATTTGACTTGG
>JAAEZW010000169.1 GCA_018222665.1 Paracoccaceae bacterium | reverse complement strand
GTTACAGCCGTTGGGGCGTTCATGTGGCAAGGGGAAGTTGCCAGGGATCGCAACCAAGGGACGCGCGTTTTTGTCGGCACCTGGCAATGGGATCGACCGGAATAGCGCCTGTGTGTAGGGGTGGCGCATTTTGTCAAACACATCCTCAATCGAACCTGTTTCCACAGCCTCGCCTGAATACATCACACAGATGCGGTCACAGGTTTCCAAAACCAAGCCCAAGTTGTGCGAAATAAACAACATGGATGTGCCGTATTTTTTACCCAGATCTTTGACCAAATCGACAACAGCTGCCTCAACCGTCACGTCCAGCGCGGTTGTGGGTTCATCAAGGATCAAAAGCGCGGGTTTTGACATCAAAGCCATCGCGATCACGATCCGCTGTTGCTGACCCCCAGAAAGCTGGTGCGGATAGGATTTCAAAATTCGCTCAGGGTCTGGCAGTTTCACATCTGTGACCACTTCTAATGCGCGGGCATAGGCCTCTTCCTTGGTCACACCCTCGTGGATCATCGGCACTTCCATCAACTGTTTGCCAATTTTCATCGCGGGGTTTAGCGAGGCCATGGGCTCCTGATAAATCATCGCGATTTCATTGCCGCGAATATCGCGCAATTCTTCACCGTTCATTTCATTCAGGTCACGCCCTTTAAACTTGATTGAACCGCCGACAATGCGGCCGTTGACACCCAAATCCTGCATGACGCCCAAGGCAACCGTTGATTTTCCGCAACCTGATTCACCAACCAGTCCAACGGCTTCACCCGGTTGTACAGTGACACTAAAATCCATCACTGCTGGAATTTCCCGCAAACGGGTGAAAAACGAAATGGATAGGTTTTCAATTTCGAGGATGGGCCCATCGTATTCTATTTTTGACATATTCTCCTCCCAATCGGAGCATGCGGCCGGGATGACATGCATCCCGGTCTTATAATTAATCTTTTAGACTTTCTTCACGCAAACCATCGGCCAGCAAGTTCAATCCAAGCACAAGGCTCAGAAGCGCAATCGCCGGTGGCAGGGCAGGGTGCGGATAGATCGAGAGCAATTTGCGCCCTTCGTTAATGGTTGCACCCCAGTTTGGGCTTTCTGATTCCAGACCTAAACCAAAGAAACCCAAGGTTCCAAGCAAGATGGTGGTATAGCCAATCCGCAAACAGAAATCGACGATCAGCGGACCACGTGCGTTTGGCAGAATCTCCCAAAGCATGATGTACCATGTGCCTTCGCCCCGTGTTTGGGCCGCCGCAACATAGTCACGTGTTTTGATGTCCATGGCCAGACCGCGCACAATACGGAACACGGTGGGTGAGTTCACAAACACAACTGACACGAAAACAGTAAGCAGACCCGCATCCACATCAAATCCATCTATGGCATTAAACAATGTCACCTTAGAGTTTGCCTCATTAATCAGCGATAAATAAAGCCACCCAAGCACACCCAGGATAACCACCATCAGGATGTTCCGCTTCATCGGGTCGATGTAATAGCGAGAGTTGATCAGAACCCCAAAGAAGATCAATGGGAAGCTAAACAAAACAACGGCCATATATTGCGGCATGCCTGTCATACGAATTTCTGGTGTTACCAATAGGTAGAACAACAAAATAACCGGGAAGGCCAAAATCAGGTTCGCCAAGAAAGACAAAACCAAATCCAAACGACCGCCATAGTATCCCGCAGGAAGGCCCAGTGTGATCCCGACCATAAACGCAAACAGCGTTGCCAATGGTGCAATCAAAACAACGATCCCTGAACCGATCATAACGCGGCTAAACACGTCACGGGCTAAGTTGTCGCCACCCCATAGGTAATAGGGGTAATCGCCCGCCTCGGACCCGCGCAGGGGTGTTCCGGGCACTTTGTTTTTCATACCCGATACCTGTGACAGCGGATCATGTGTCGCCACCAAATCGAACATCGTTGAGAACAGACCTGTGTAGACCCAGAACATTACAAGCGCAAAGCCAATCATGCCCACGGTTGAATCAAATAATTTACCATAAAGGCCCAGTGATCGTTTATATCGGATGGACACAAAGAAGGTGATGATAAGAGCAACCCAAACAGGCGTTAACTGCGTGACTGAGCGGATTGCGATTTCGCCCCAAGACAATAGTTCCATAATCTCAGGCTCCTTTAGTGAACGCTGATGCGTGGGTTGAGGTAAACATAGCCGATATCAGAGATCAGCTGGGTGACCAAAACAACGACAACCGAGACAACGGACACAGCCAACAACAGTTCGAAGTCATTGTTGCCTGCCGCCTGAACCAAGACCCATCCAAAGCCTTTGTAGTTAAACAGTGTTTCAACAATCACAACGCCGTTCAACAGCCATGGGAACTGCAACATGATCACTGTGAAGGGTGCGATCAATGCGTTGCGCAAGGCGTGTTTCATCACGATATTGCCAAAGGACACACCCTTTAGGCGGGCGGTACGGATATATTGTGCGGTCATCACCTCGGCCATTGAGGCGCGCGTCATCCGCGCGATGTAGCCCATGCCATAAAGCGCAATGGTGACGACGGGGAGGAAAAAGTTTTCAAACGTTGGGTTTTCCATCGCTGTTGCGGCCGATCCTTTGAACCATTTCAGTCCAAAGGCCGATGATGAAAATACCGCGATAAAGATAACACCAGAGACATATTCGGGTGTCGCGGTTGTTGTAATCGCAACTGTGGACAGGGTGCGGTCCGTGCGGGACCCTTCCCGCATGCCTGCAACAACGCCCAGAACCAAGGCGGTTGGGATCATGATGACCATAACCCAGAACATCAAAACGCCCGTTAGGCTGAGGCGTGTGGCAACAATGCTGCCCACGTCATCCTTAAAAACTGTCGAAAATCCCCAGTTGCCCTGCAGTACACCGCAGAAAAGGGGCGCGCCAGCGCCATCTGTTCCGCGTTCGAAACATTGACCGCGTGTTTTCCCATCACTGCCTTCGATCACATAACCTGGTAAGACACCCAACCAACGGCCATATTTAATTGGAAGTGGGTCTAGATAGCCTCGGTTTTCGAGAAAGCTTGCGACGGCCGCATCGTCCATCCGAAAGTTACCCTCAGACTTGGCCAGTTTTTCCAAGTTCGGATAGAGGTTCGTCAAGAAGAACACGATAAATGTCAGACATAGTGCCGTAAATACCATTACCGCAGAGCGTCGTAGAATAAATAAGAGCATGGAGTTCCCTGTTGTTTCCGCAGTTTCATTGTTAACGGAAAACGCATCCCTGTTTATTTGAAAAAGGGGCTGCAACCTTACGGAATGCAGCCCCAGTTCATCGCCTTTATATTAAGCCTTGAATCCCCATTTGTGTAGGTGGATGTGATAGGCAATATGCATGTCACATTGCACATTTGGTGCGTGGCTACGGTACAACGAACGCCAGTAAGGCTGAATTGTTACGCCTTCTTCGGCAACAATCGCTTGTATCTTCCCGGCAACTTCGCGACGTGCATCTGCGTCCGCGATTGAGTTCGCTTCTGCAAGTAGCGCGTCGAATTCCGGGTTTGACCAACCAAATTCGTTCCATGCTTCACCCGAACGGTAGGCAAGGCCCCAAACCTGTGTCGCGAATGGACGGTGGTTCCAGTTGGTTGAGCTGAAGGAGTATTTCGTCCAGTCATTCCAGAATGTTGATCCCGGTAGGATTGTCCGTTTAACTTTGATGCCTGCATCTCGCAACTGTGCAGCGACCGCGTCAGTAGTGTTTTTACGCCAGTCGTCGTCGATTGAAACCAACTCGTGCTCATAATCTTCCATGCCCGCTTCTTTCATCAACTCAAGCGCGCGCGCTGGGTCGTGTGGCAAACGTCCTACAGATGGATCATGCTCTGGATGCATTGAACCAGAGTGATGGTTGTCAGCCGGTGCGCCTTTGCCTGAATATCCTAATTCCAAGCAGATTGAGTTATCTACAGCCATGGCAAGCGCTTGGCGAACTCTTTTGTCGGCGTAGGGAGACTTCCCATTAGCGTCAACGGCTAACTGGTTTGGACGTACAACGATCGTTGAACCGGTCGCAATTTGGGAATTTTCCCAACCTATTCCTTCCATAATGTCAACGTATTCACCAACGTTTTCATAGAATACATCAACTTCGCCTGCTTCTGCGGCTGCCAGCCATGCAGCGGGATCTGTGCCGTAATCAATAAATTCGATACGATCCAAAGCAATTGTGCGTCCATCCGCATAACCCCACCAGTCATGGCCTTCGTTTTTCACGACAACCGCTTTCACGCCTACGTCCAAGCTTTCTGGCAGGAATGGACCCGTACCGACTGGATTGGAGACCATTGTTTCTGGAGAGTGACTGCTGTGGACAATAGCTGCAGGATAATCTGCCATGCCTGCGATGATTGTGATGTCTGACGCAACACACTTCAGCTTGACTGTGTGTGAGTCAACAACTGTAATCGCGCCCGCTGCTGCGACGCCTGTGTCGGGGTCAATCAATGACGCCATACGGCCCGCCATAGAGTTACCTTCAACCGCTTTATCACACCACATTTCGATGTTGCGCGCTACGTCTTCTGCTGTGAAGTCGTCGCCGTTATTCCACTTCACGCCTTTGCGAACGTTCAAAGTATACTCAGACGCGTTTGAATTCGCGCTCCAACTTTCAAGTAGGCTGGGCGTAAGCGTACCGTCGTTGTTGTATTCAACGAGGTATTCCAGCCAACCGGCTGTAAAGTGTGCGATTTGTGTCCAGTCATATGTACGTGGATCTTTTAGAGCACGCACTTCCATCTGCATGCGCAGTGTTCCGCCTGCTTGCAAATGGCCGCCAGCTTGTGCTGGTGTCGCAAGACCCAGCATACCGTATGCCGCGGTCGCAGATACACCTAGCGCTGTTGCACGAGACATAAATTCACGGCGGTCCATATAGCCTGATTTGTGCTCTTTTGCATACATTTCTGCAACTGGATGTGGATTTTTCGACGTAGTCGTTTTTTGCATCATGTTACTCCCTGTCTGACGCATATAAGCAAATGCCGAAGTTTATCCCCGACACCTGGCAATGTATGAGTTACCATGACATTCGGCACTATATTGCCG
>JAAEZW010000168.1 GCA_018222665.1 Paracoccaceae bacterium | reverse complement strand
ATCTTGGTCGCTAATCAATTGAATACGCCCATCCATTCTATTGACCAAATGAAGCGAAATAACCAAACCCAATCCCGTGCCCCCGACGCGCCGCGTCGCAACTGGTTCACCCTGCATAAAGGGTTCAAACAGATTTTTCTGGACCTCTTGGCTCATGCCAATGCCATTATCTTTAACGTCAATCCGCATTTGGCCCGCGGACTTCATCGACACACTAAAACGGACATGACTATCGCGTTCTGTCAGATCATGTGCGGAATATTTTACGGCATTACTTAATAGGTTCAACATAACTTGTCGTAAACGCCCACCGTCAATCATTCCAAACTCTGGAACCTTCGGATCGATAAACAGATGGATTTTCACACCCAAATCATCTGCCATATGCTGCAGGGTAAGGGCCACACCTTCAATCGTAGCGTGCATGTCTGTTTTTGATCGAGTGATTTCCAGCTTGCCCGCATCAATTTTACTGGCATCCAAAATGTCATCAATGATCCGCAGCAGCGAGAAGGCAGAGTTGCGAATAATGCCCAAAACACGCTGCTGTTCTTGGGTAGGGCGCATAGTTTCCATAATCTCAATCATACCAACCATGCCATTCATGGGCGTTCTGATTTCATGGCTCATATTCGCCAAAAAATCGCCCTTGGCATTCGCCGCCTCTTCTGCACGCAGGCGCGCTTGGAACAATTCGTCTTCGGTCTGTCCGGCAAGAATTGAGAAACAGGCAAGTTCAGCAACCAACAAAACCGCCACTGTCCCCATCAACAAGTAGTTAATGACTTCTAATGAAAGCGAATTTTGAATGGGGGGAATTCCAAACAAACGCTCAGAACTGGAAGCTAAATCAAAATAGATCACACAGGCCCATGCAAGGGCGCTGTAGACCATGCAAGCATACAAATAGCTCCGCTCTGTTTTCCATGAAAACGCCAAAAACGGCAGGGCCAATATAGGAAAAAACAAGAGATCAACTTGCGTGCCGTGTTCAGAAACAATGATTCCGAACACCGTTGTCAAAATGGCATTGATCAACCAAAACGCGCGGGCGATCGTGTCAAAACGAAATAGAAACAACAGCAGACTAAGACCATAAACACCTGCGACCGATCCTGCGATGGCAAATCCTGCCAAATCGCCCAACACAATCATCATCACAGCCCAACAGGTCGCAACGATAACAATCACCTGAACCGCAAGTTGACTAAAGCGCACACGGCGTTCGCGCTCAATCTCGATCATGTTAGGAAGTTCAGAGGCCGGCATCCACTCTACCACTCATAATATCGTTAAATCACCTGTATTCATGATCAACGACTTGCACATAGGCTAGTTTACATACAAATTCGTCACAAAATCTAGCGGGTTGATGCAAAATGAAACATGCACTTTTGATAATTGATGTTCAAAACGATTTTTGTCCTGGTGGATCGCTGGCAGTGACGAACGGCGATCAGATCGTTTCAGGGATCAATGACATCATGAATGATTTCGATTACGTGATATTGACCCAAGATTGGCACCCCGCAATCCACAGTTCGTTCGCAAGCAATCAAAATGCTGATCCATTCAGCGTGATTGATATGCCATATGGTCCACAAGTTCTGTGGCCCGATCATTGTATCCAAGGGTCATTCGGCAGCGCGCTGCATGAAAACCTGAACACAACACGTGCCGATTTGATTATTCGAAAAGGCCAGAACCCTGAGGTGGATAGTTACTCTGCGTTTTTCGAAAATGACCATACAACTGCGACAGGCCTGCATGGGTATCTTACAGAACGATCTGTGTCCAAAGTGACGCTAGTCGGATTGGCCACGGATTATTGCGTTAATTTTTCGGCACAAGACGCCTTAAAATTGGGGTATGAAACAAATGTTCGCATTGATCTGTGCCGCGCCATTGACCTTGATGGATCATTGGATCAGGCACGCAGCGATTGGGACGCGTTAGGAATAGGAATTTCGTAATGGTGGATATCGCGAAACGCGTTTGGAGCCACAAATGGCGCATTGATCCGATTGTCAGATCACTGATCGACACGGATTTCTATAAACTGTTGATGTGCCAATCGATCCATCGCAACAAACCCGATACGCAGGTGACATTCAGTCTAATCAATCGCTCAAAACATATCCGTTTGGCCGAATTAATCGACGAAGGAGAATTGCGCGAACAACTGGATCATATCCGCAGTCTCTCACTAAGCCGCGGCGAAAGCACGTGGTTTCGGGGGAATACATTTTACGGAAAGCGGCAGATGTTCAGACCCGATTTTATGGAATGGTTTGAAAACTTACGATTGCCCGACTACCACCTAGAAAAACGTGATGGGCAATATGAACTGACGTTCGAAGGCAGTTGGCCTGAGGTGATGTTGTGGGAAATCCCAGCCCTCGCAGTGTTGATGGAATTGCGCGGCCGTGCCGTGTTAAAGGATATGGGGCGCTTTGAAATCCAAGTTTTGTACGCACGCGCGATGACAAAACTTTGGGAAAAGGTAGAACGTCTAAGGCAATTGGAACATCTGCGGATAGCAGATTTTGGAACGCGTCGCCGTCATTCCTTTTTGTGGCAGGACTGGGCCGTACAAGCCATGCAAGAGGGGCTTGGAAACAAATTCATTGGCACGTCAAACTGCCTGATCGCGATGCGTCGCGATATTGAAGCAATCGGCACAAACGCGCATGAATTACCGATGGTCTATTCGGCGCTGGCAGAAAGCGATGCAGATTTGGCACAAGCCCCCTATCAATTTTTGGCAGACTGGCATGAAGAGCACGATGGCAACCTGCGCATCATCCTTCCCGATACCTATGGCACAGAAGGTTTTTTGAAAAATGCCCCAGATTGGTTGGCGGGTTGGACAGGTATCCGTATCGACAGTGGCAAACCCGAACTTGCTGCGGAAACGGCAATTCAATGGTGGAAGGACCGTGGCGAGGATCCGACACAAAAACTGGTCATCTTCTCCGACGGGCTCGACACCGACGAAATACAGACGTTATACCGACGTTTTACCGACAGGGTAAAAGTGTCCTTTGGCTGGGGTACAAATCTGACAAATGATTTCCGCGGATTGGTGCCCGATGCGGGGCTTGAGGCGTTTTCGTTGGTCTGCAAAGCAGTGTCAGCGAATGGAAATCCAACCGTCAAATTGTCCGATAACCCGAATAAAGCAATGGGTCCAAAAGAGGAAATTGAACGCTATAAACGCGTGTTTGATGTTGGCCAACAACTGGCCATCGACGTAACTGTTTAGGCCCACTTCACCCCATTGTGTCATTGATATTCTGCGTCAAAATCGCAGCGAAAGGCAAATTTTATGTATCCATTTCTGAGACTTATCAAAGAGGTATTCAAATTTCGAAAGGCACCGCAATTGGGGTTTGGTGATGTTCACATATCCCATCATATGTGCATGCCGTGGGATTTGGACCCATGGGTCGAATTGAACAACGGACGCACACTAACCCTATACGATTTAGGGCGCATCCCACTTGCCGCACGCTCTGGTCTATTAAATGTGTTGAAAGAACGCAGATGGGGAATGACCATGGCCGGTGCCTGCGTCCGCTACCGCCGCCGCATCCGTATGTTTGAACGCATCGAAATGCGATCCCGCGCCCTCTGCTGGGACGACCGATTTATCTATATCGAACAATCCATGTGGAAAACCAACGGCGAATGCGCAGGTCACATCGTGTATCGCGGTGCATTTGTTGGGCACGAAGGCATCGTTTCACCAGAACGAATTTGGTCAGCATTAGGCGAAACAGCGGATCGGCCCGACATTCCAGAATGGGTCGCAACCTGGATTGCGGCAGAAGATATGCGCCCATGGCCGCCTATGTAGGATTGATCAATTTGGGTCAAATTTCGTTCTGGGTCCACTTAATTCTTGACCCTCAATAAATACTTGCGTTGTGTGGGTGAAACACATTGAGGGATCACATGTCAAAGAGAAAAACAATCTGGGGTTGGTATTGGTTTGATTGGGCATGTCAGCCGTTTTTCACCTTGCTACTGACGTTCATTTTCGCCCCGTTTTTCGCACAAGTCGCCACAGAATATTATGCATCTGGCGGACTATCTGAACAATCTGCGGATGCCCGCGCGCAAACGCTATGGTCAACGGGTATTACGATTGCGGGCCTTATTATTGCCTTTTCTGCACCGGTCCTAGGCGCAATCGCGGACTCCGCTGGGCGTCGGATGCCTTGGATTTCCTTTTTCACCGCTGCAGCAATTTTGGGGGCTGCCGCAACATGGTTTATGAATCCCGCAGGTTCCAACCTAGTAACAATGTTGATGGCCTTTGTGATATGCTACATTGGCGCTGAACTGGCATTTATTTTTGCCAGCGCGCAGTTACCGGACCTAGGGGATGACGACAGCGTAGGTGGTATTTCGGGATCAGGATTGGCCTTTGGCTATGTCGGTGGCGTATTGTCTTTGGTCATTGTGCTGCTGCTGTTTGTTGGTCAAGAAAACGGCAAAACAATATTCCTTAATCTTGATCCACTCTTTGGATTTGACCCTGCAGAGAAGGAAGGTACACGTTTTGCGGGCCCCTTTGCCGCATTATGGTGTTTGGTTTTCTCAATCCCATATTTCCTCTGGGTGCGTGAAGGGCACCTTCCCAACCGCAGGCCCAGCATAAGCGGCGCGATGACAACCCTATGGCAGGCAATCAAGGGTGTCCTGAATCGCCCTAGTCAGGGTAAATTCCTGATTTCATCAATGTTCTACCGTGATGCGTTAAACGGTCTTTATACATTTGGAGGGATTTACGCTGGACTTGTTCTGGATTGGAGCATTGTTCAAATTGGAACCTTTGGAATCGTTGCCGCCATTTCCGCAGGTTTGTTTAGTTGGCTGGGCGGGAAGTTGGATAATCGTGTCGGACCCAAACCCGTCATTTACCTAACGATTTTCATTCTAATGAGCGTTTGCGTTGTCATTATCGGGATGAGCAAGACACATTTCTTTGGCGTCGAACTGGCCGCGGGATCAACACTGCCGGATAATCTTTTCATGCTGTGCGGATGTTTGATCGGGGGCATGGGTGGCATGTTGCAATCAGCCA
>JAAEZW010000167.1 GCA_018222665.1 Paracoccaceae bacterium | reverse complement strand
GCGCGGACCCGAGGCCAGAAGCCGCGTTTCAATCCATTCACCGCCGCGTTTGATGTTTTCGGCGTGCAGTACCGCCCAAATGGCGTCCTCACTCATATTGCCCAAGGGTACATCACGGCGCGTAATCCGCTCCATCTCGGCCACCGCGTTTTCACACGCAACTGACGCACAGCGCATCGCCAAAATTTCATCTGGGCCTTTAATCGAACGCGATTTTTCGGTGACTTCTTCGCCTTCCATAATTTCAAACCCCTGCGCTTCCAACGCGCGCAGGCCGTGCAGCATGATTTTATCAACCGCAAGCCGTTTGTTGCCGCCTGCATGTTCTTCCATCAATACGCGCACTTCGTTTGAAAACACATCCGCGGCCACGTCCACTTTGTCGCCACGATCAAAGTAAAACAAATCCGCGCCCGACCGTTGTTCGCGCACCAGTGGATTGAATTCCGACAGGAAGGGAGAGTTTTTGTAATCCCAAATCACCATATACCCATCCGCACACAGTAAAACCGCACGAAACGGGTTGTGCGTGTTCCACAACTGCATATTGGTGCTATCGGTGGCATATCGGATGTTCAGTGGATCAAACATTAGCAATCCACCATATCCACGATCAACGATATGCTGTGTAAGGCGTTTCCAACGATATGCACGCATCCGTTCCAGATTGGGCGGCTGTAACCCCGCATCCTCCCACTCGCGAAAGGCCAGTTGGGTTGGTCCAATTTCCACACGGTTGTTATCATTGGGGGACCCATCATCCAACGTGGCACCGCGTGTTGGGTCAATTTTACGGTAGTCGCGGAAGTGATCGTTCATTTCAAAACTCCGAATAGATGTTTTCTCATCGTGAAGCGAAGGAATTAAGCAGAACCGTCAAAAACCGACGAAATTTTTGTCGCGAATATGACTTAATTTTCATACGTTGCACTTGATCAGTTGCGGATCGCGTTTGGTCGGGTCATGCTCAGAAGTGACCTGACTAATTCAAAGCATGTGATCATGATATTACATAAATCCATCCCCTTTGATGCGTCATCTGAAAAACCATTGCCCGGGATATCGCCACTGGACCCGGATCAGTGGTTGATGATTGATGATGCTTACGCCGCGCAGATGGCGCTGCGTCAGGAATTGATCACAACCAAACGGGATCAGGTGATTGCAATTGACCCTGCGGCCATGCCTGCTGCACAGGAGTTATTGGGGCAGGTGGTGGATTATTTCACGCGCACGGGTGCGATGCAGCATGTGGATGGTATGGTGCATACCCCTGATGGGCGGAAGGTGCCTGTTGATTATGACGATCCGATGGGATGCATGGGGCAGATCGCGCAAAATGATTTTGTCATTATGGAACAGCGGGGCGATGAACACGTCCTAACGTCGGCTGTGTTGTGTTTTCCTGCCAGTTGGCTGTTGGCGGAAAAATTCATGCGGGGTTTGGTTGGTATTCATGACCCTGTTGATCCCTACGACGATCAAATCGCAAAACGGGTTCAACGCCTGTTTGATGGCATTCAGGTGGATCGCCCACTGTGGCGGTTTAATGCCCTACGCTATGCAGATCCCACCCTGTTTCAACCACGCAGCATGTATGCCCGCCGCCCGGGCGAGGAACGCCACGACGCACGTTATTTGCGCAGCGAACGTCAAACCCTGATCCGCCTGCCCAAAACCCGCGCAGTCGTGTTCGGCATTCATACATTTGTTGTGGATACTGAGGCCTGAGGAGAGGCGGAAGCCTGCTGGGTTCAACTCTGCGGTGCATGTCCATTTGCATTTACACTATTGCACCGTGAAATCCCTCTGCGCTATGCTATCTCTGGGTGATCGGAGAGATGGGATAAAAAGGATGAAACGCATTTTATGCGGGGCAGTCGCGGTGGTGTGTTGGATGACACCCGCCACATCAGACACATTAAAACAGATATTGATTGAAGCAGGCCACAACGAAACGGCGCAGGAACGGCATGCGGTAGATGTGGACGGTTGCACCATGATGACCTATCGCTGGGTGCGGCAAAAATCAGGTGAATTCACCCTATGGTCGTCGTTCCAATTTGATATGACTGGGGCCGAATTGCCCTTTAACCGTGGTGCGCAATTTGTGGCGATGCCTGGGCCAACGGGGTCACAGGACACGGCGATTGTCTATTTTCAGATGCGCGCGCCCTTTGAAGCGCGCTTTGAAAAATCAAATTTGCGCGGAAAAGAGGCAGGCATCCCATCGCCACGCAATGACGGCACAACACATTCCTACGAAACCTCAGTCAGTTTTTTCTATATGCATTTTGGACAGGATGTTATTGCCAAGGCCGATCGTTTTACATGTGCCTTTGAAGATTATCGTGCAGAACACTGTTTGTTGCTGGGGTAGGGGGCTGGACCCGTTTCCAATGGGCAAACCCGATCTGGTGACTCGCCTAATAACAAAGTCTTTTCCATAAAAAAACGCCCCGCGAAACGGGGCGTTTTCTATTTCGATCAGACCGCTGATTAGCAGCTGTAGTACATACCGTATTCCACTGGGTGTGGTGTGTGTTCGTATGTTTCGATCTCTTCCATTTTCAGGTCGATGTAACCGTCGATTTGATCTTTGGTGAATACGCCACCCGCTGTCAAATACTCGTAATCCGCCTGAAGGGCTTCCATCGCTTCGCGCAATGAACCACATACTGTTGGGATTTCTGCCAACTCTTCCGCAGGAAGATCGTATAGGTTTTTGTCCATTGCTTCGCCAGGATGGATTTTGTTTTTGATGCCGTCTAGGCCAGCCATCAATAGTGCTGCGAAACATAGGTATGGGTTCGCTGAAGGATCTGGAAAACGTGCTTCTACACGTTTTGCCTTTGGTGACTCTGTCCATGGGATACGAACACAGCCTGAACGGTTACGTGCAGAATAGGCACACATCACGGGAGCTTCGAACCCTGGGATCAAACGCTTGTAAGAGTTTGTTGATGGGTTTGTGAAGGCGTTTAGCGATTTCGCATGCTTTAGGATACCACCGATGAAGTAGAGCGCTTCGTCAGATAGATCCGCGTATTTGTCGCCTGCAAACAACGGCTTGCCATCTTTCCAGATAGACATGTTCACGTGCATCCCTGTGCCGTTGTCACCTGCGATTGGCTTTGGCATGAATGTCGCTGATTTGCCGTAGGCTTGTGCAACATTGTGGATCACGTATTTGTATTTCTGCAGCTCGTCCGCTTGTTTTGTTAGGCTGTCAAAGATCAGACCCAATTCGTGCTGACAGGACGCCACTTCGTGGTGGTGCTTGTCAACTTTCATGCCCAAACGCTTCATTGTTGATAGCATTTCTGAACGGATGTCTTGGCCATCGTCCACCGGGTTTACAGGGAAATAGCCGCCTTTGACCCCTGGACGGTGGCCAGTGTTGCCCATTTCATATTCTGTGTCTGTATTCCAAGCCGCGTCAATTGCGTCAACTTCGAATGAAACTTTGTTCATTGAGTTTTGGAAGCGTACATCATCGAATAGGAAGAATTCAGCTTCTGGGCCCATGAATGCTGCGTCACCAATGCCTGATGATTTCAGGTAGGCCTCTGCTTTTTGCGCTGTGCCGCGTGGGTCACGCTCGTATGCTTCGCCTGTGTCTGGTTCAACAACTGAACAATGCACACAGATTGTTTTTTCCGCATAGAATGGATCGACATAGGCACTTGCTGTGTCGATGATCAATTTCATGTCTGACGCTTCGATTGATTTCCAACCTGCGATAGATGATCCGTCAAACATAAAGCCTTCTTCGATGAAGTCTTCGTCAACCTGATCTGACATCACTGTTACGTGCTGAAGTTTGCCGCGAGGGTCAGTAAAGCGGATATCCACATATTCCGCGCCTTCGTCAGCGATCATTGCGAGCAAGTCTTTTGCGCTCATGGTTTTGTTCCTCTCTATCGTGAAACTGTTAAATTAAAGGGCGTCCGAACCGCTTTCACCGGTGCGGATGCGAATAGCATGTTCGACAGGGCTGACAAAGATTTTGCCGTCCCCAATCTTTTCTGTCTTGGCTGCGTCTACGATGGCCTCGATGGCCGCGTCAACTTGATCATCGTCTAAAACAACTTCGATTTTCACTTTTGGTAGGAAATCGACTACATATTCCGCGCCACGGTACAATTCTGTGTGGCCCTTTTGACGGCCAAAGCCTTTGACCTCGATCACAGACAAACCTTGAACACCAACGTCCTGAAGGGCTTCTTTCACCTCATCCAGCTTAAACGGCTTGATAATGGCCTCAATCTTTTTCATTGTTGGTCTCCTTGTTCATTCCTGTCTGGGATAGATCATATGGGATGTTCTGCGACTAGTGATTGAGGCTTCTGTGCTCAAAATGACGGCAAAATCCATCGTTAGATCATAAATTTTGTGCATAGAGATTAATTTTTAAGCAAAATAAAAACTTACGTAAATTGATTTGCCCAAAAAACGCTGAACATAGGACGCATTCTAGCCTTAAAAATGATCGATTTTCACGCGAAACGTTAATTGGTGGTAAGAATCGATGTGGTGTGTTGATATGATGTTCACGGTAATGAGTAGGGTTTTTTGCCCATCTCTACGGTGTGTGTTTATTGTTCATTATGTGGTCACGGTGTTAATTGCCTCGGTCGCGCTTGCGTCAGAGCCGTTATTATTCGGTCCAGATTTGATCCGGAGCCATGCAGGGCAGGGCATTGAAATTTAAGCTGCGAAAAAAAAATCACTTTCGTGCGTTTTTGCTCTCGACATTCTGAAACAAACTTTGCTAATCACCCGTCACACGACGAGGTCGTGACAGTGCGGGTGTGGCGAAATTGGTAGACGCACCAGATTTAGGTTCTGGCGCCGCGAGGCGTGGGGGTTCAAGTCCCTCCACCCGCACCACTACTTTCAATAAAAAATATAGAAAACAATACATTAATTATTGTAAGCGGTTACTATCCACCTTTTCATCCACCGTTTTGTTGACGGTGCAATGCTGAAATGCAACGTGCGCGCGCACCCGCGGATTGTGGCGCCAATACGTATTTTCCCCCTCGCGCCCGCGCGCGACACTGTGCTTTATTGTGTTTTGACCTGCCTCGCG
>JAAEZW010000166.1 GCA_018222665.1 Paracoccaceae bacterium | reverse complement strand
TTCTCGGGCGCCGCAGTCTGTGGCCCATCATTTCACAGCTGGCAGATCGGCTAAGCGGGCAGCGCGTTGCATTGGTGGCAGAGGCCGCGCATGTCGTTCCCCCAATCGGTGCGCAAGGGTTGAACATGAGCCTTGCTGACATCCGATCACTGGTTGACTTGGCCGTAAAGGATCCCGCGAGCCTTGGATCACGCGCGATGCTAGATGCCTATCATAAATCCCGTTATGCGGACCTTAAACTGCGGGTGCAGGGGATCACGATGTTGAACCGCGCGTCTATGTTTGATGACCAACCATTGCGCGATTTACGGGCAACGGGATTGAGCGCGCTTTATGCGCTTCCACAGGTGCGCAAAACGCTCATGCAGATGGGTTTAGGGCTAAAATAAAAGGGCTGCCCGCAATCCGCGAACGGCCCCAAAATTGCGTATCAAATACCTTAGCCTAGGACAGTGTCCAAAACGCGGCTCAGGCGGGCGACGGTCCCATCAACATTATAAAGTTTGTCCAACCCGAATAGGCCCAAACGGAATGTCATGAACCCTTCAGGCTCATCACAGGCCAAGGGAACACCAGCGGCGATTTGCATGCCTTCTGCCGCGAACTTTGATCCGTTTTGGATGGATGGATCGCCCGTATAACTGACGACAACACCAGGTGCGCCAAATCCCTCGGCAGCCACGGATTGAATGCCTTTGGCCTTTAGAATGTCACGTACACGGTTGCCCAATTCCCATTGTGCGTCACATAGTTTGTCAAATCCATATTCCTTGGTTTCCAACATTGTGTCGCGGAACGCGCGCAATGCATCCGTTGGCATTGTCGCGTGATAGGCATGCCCCCCATTTTCATAGGTTTGCATGATGGAATACCATTTTTTCAAATCAATCGCAAAGCTGTCTGAATCTGTGCTGTCCAACCGTTGAACGGCACGTTCGGACATCATCACCAATCCTGCAGAGGGGGAGGCAGACCAACCCTTTTGCGGGGCCGAAATCAAAACATCGACACCTGTCGCCTTCATATCGACCCAGACACACCCCGACGCGATGCAGTCCAAGACCATAATCGCACCCACATCATGCGCAGCGCTTGCCAATGCCGTGACATACTCATCTGGTAGAATGACACCTGCCGATGTTTCCACATGCGGCGCGAAAACTACATCGGGGCGCAGTTCGTGAATACGCGCCACCACATCTTCGATTGCGGCAGGGCGGAACGGTTCTTGTGCGCCATTGCCTGTGCGACGCGCCTTCATCACCTCAACATCTGCGGCGATGGATGAGGTTTCAAAAATCTGGCTCCAACGATAGGAAAACCACCCATTCCGCACGACCAGTACTTTTGCGTCGCGGCCAAATTGGCGGGCGACTGCCTCCATCCCATATGTTCCGCCACCCGGGATCAGGGCGGTTGCATCGGCGTTATACACCTCTTTCAACATGCCAGAGATATCCGTCATCACCGACTGAAAGGATTTCGACATATGGTTTAGGGAACGGTCCGTAAAGACCACGGAAAATTCTTCTAGCCCCTCAGGGTCGATATGTTCAAGCAGCGCCGCCATCGTGGCCTCCTATATGATCGTTAAATCGTGTTTGTCTGCACAATAGAGATTAACCTGAATTCCCCCATGCGACAAATACTCCCTTCGCTAAATTGGTCCAGGGCGTTTTTCTTCGCTGAGCAACACGTTCGCTTCTAAATCCCCCACACCCGGCAGGGTCATAATACGGCGGCGCAAAACCCGTTCAAAATCGGAAATATCGCGCGCAACAACACGCAGTCGATAATCATATAGCCCCAACACATGTTCGATTTGCTGCACCTCTGGGATCGCCTTGACCGCGCGTTCAAAATCCTCAAGGCTCACGCGGCCCTTGGCGGCAAGTTTGATGCCCAAAAATACTGTGACACCCAATCCGAGTTTTTCGCGATTTAGATTGAGGGCCACACCTTTGATCACGCCTTCTTCCTTTAACCGCTTGATCCGTCGCCAAATTGCAGGTTGTGACATATCCAGATTTTTGGCCAATGACGCGGCACTTTGATCCGCGTCCTGTTGCAACAAGCGCAAAAGCGCGCGATCTGTTTCATCCAAAATCATATCGGCACCCCCGCGTTGGTTTTGATCCGCGCAACATGCATCAATGCCTCAACCTCAGCGATGTGGGGCAATGTTAGAATGCGAACACGATAGACCTGTTGATAATCAGCCATATCCCGCGCCACGACAGACAGACGTACGTCCACACGGCCCAAGAACGTTTGAATTTCGATCACCTCTGGCACATCCCGCGCCGCGTCAATAAAGGCGTCGAACGCGCGTGGTTGCGTTTTGTCCAATGTTACGCGCAGGGATACCTCGACCTCATACCCAAGGGCAGCCCAATCGATAAGGACAGTTTTGCTGACAATGGTCCCGTCACTGCGCATCCGCGACAAACGCCGCGATGCAACCGATGGCGTTGTTGCCGCGCGTTCCGCCAAATCCGAGAGCGGCATATCAGGTTCGGCCTGAAGATAGCGCAGAATGCGTCGATCAAGATCATCAAGCATGATTTTTTCGTTTTTTCTATTATTATGAATGATATTTGCATATAATAAACTATTTACGCGAATTTAGAAAGCCTAATACCGAATTTATCCCTATGTTACAGCATCATCTAATATAAGAGGACAAAACATGCGTGTTTATTATGATCGCGATTGCGACGTAAACCTAATCAAAGATCTTAAAGTTGCCATTCTTGGCTATGGCTCACAAGGTCACGCACATGCGTTGAACCTACGTGATTCTGGCGCAAAGAATGTTGTTGTTGCCCTACGCGAAGGATCACCATCTGCAGCAAAAGCAGAAGGCGAAGGCCTAAAGGTTATGGGTATCGCAGAAGCAGCGGCATGGTGTGACGTGATCATGTTCACAATGCCCGACGAACTTCAGGCAGAAACATACAAAAAATACGTCCACGACAACCTACGTGATGGCGCAGCAATCGCATTTGCACACGGCCTAAACGTACACTTTGGTTTGATCGAACCAAAGCCAGGTGTTGACGTGATCATGATGGCGCCAAAAGGCCCAGGCCACACTGTGCGCGGCGAATACGTAAAAGGCGGCGGTGTGCCTTGTCTTGTTGCTGTGAACCAAGACGCAACAGGCCGCGCATTGGAAATCGGTCTATCCTATTGCTCTGCAATCGGTGGCGGTCGTTCAGGCATCATCGAAACAAACTTCCGCGAAGAATGTGAAACAGACCTATTCGGTGAACAGGCTGTTCTATGTGGTGGCTTGGTTGAATTGATCCGCATGGGCTTTGAAACATTGGTAGAAGCAGGTTACGCGCCAGAGATGGCCTATTTCGAATGTCTGCACGAGGTGAAGTTGATCGTTGATTTGATCTACGAAGGCGGTATCGCGAACATGAACTACTCAATCTCAAACACTGCGGAATACGGTGAATATGTCACTGGTCCACGCATCCTTCCATACGACGAAACAAAAGCACGTATGAAAGCGGTTCTTGAGGACATTCAGCGTGGTAAATTCGTGCGTGACTTTATGGCAGAAAACCAAGTGGGTCAGCCGTTCTTTAAGGCGACACGTCGTATCAACGATGAACACCAAATCGAACAAGTTGGTGAACAGCTTCGTGCGATGATGCCTTGGATTTCAGCAGGCAAAATGGTCGACAAATCGAAAAACTAAATTACGTTTCGGGGGCCAAAATGGCCCCCGAAACTTTTAAGAGCACTGATATATGCAACCTGACATCACCTTGCGAAATTGGTTAATGGTTGCGGCCCTTGGGCTTATTTGGGGCTCAAGCTTTATGGTGGTTGAAGTCGCGCTGACGGGAATTTCGCCTTTTTGGCTCGCGGCGTCTCGTGTCACCTTTGGGACAGTCCTAACAGTCTTGGTGTGGATGATATCAAGCAGGCGTTTTTTCCTGACGGAAAAAACCGCATGGCCCAGACTCGTGGCCATTGGTGTGCTTAGCTCAGCCCTCCCCATTTCCCTGCTAAGTTGGGGGCAAACCCATGTAACATCGGGTTTTGCGGGCGTTTCAATGGCGTCAATCGCGCTGCTTGTTTTGCCGCTTTCGCATTTTTTTGTACCTGGAGAACAAATGACACTGCGCCGCACGATTGGGTTTTTGATCGGCTTTGGCGGTGTCGCGCTGTTGATCGGACCAGAGGCGCTTGCCCCCAGTGGTAGTGACATGGAACTGTGGGGGCGTGTGTTTTGCGTGTTGGCAGCATCCTGTTATGCCGTTTCATCGGTTATCATTCGTCGCCTCCCACCGATTGATCCACTGGGCCTTGCAGCGATACCCCTTATAATTGGGGCAATCACGTCGCTGTGCTTTGCACTGACAGTCGAGGGACCGCCGCCTGCGATTTCGACAGATACACTTTGGATTATTCTGTACTTGGGCTTGGTCCCAACAGCGGGCGCAAATTTGTTGCGCATCTTAACGATCCGCTCGGCAGGGCCAGTCTTCATGAGCCTGACAAATTATCAGGTGCCGCTGTGGTCCGTGATTTTGGGGATCGTGATTTTGGGCGAAGAGCCGCGCCAAAATCTCTTCTTGGCGATGACACTGATCCTGATTGGTCTGTGCCTTAGCCAATATGGCGCATTAAAACGCCTATTTCGACCAGAATAAAAACATGCCGCGGGCCATTGTGCAGCGAATTAGCGCGTCGCCTTTTCAACGGATGCAACAACTGTATCCACAGTTTCTTCTAACAATGCGGCGTCTTCACATTCTGCCATCACGCGGATCAGGGGTTCGGTCCCTGATTTACGGATCAAAAGGCGCCCTTTTCCATCCAGTTGCGCCTCGGCATTGGTGATTGAGGCCTGTACTGCGGGTATCTCAAGCGGGGTTTGACCTGCCTGATAGCGCACGTTTTTCAACAGCTGTGGAACGGGGGTAAAGGTGTCTGCAAGCTCACTTGCCTTTTTCCCTGAACGCACCATTTCGGCCAAGAACTGTAGCCCCGCCATCAGACCATCACCCGTTGTAGAATAATCCGTCATTACAACGTGACCCGATTGTTCACCGCCGAGGTTAAAACCACCCTGACGCATCCGCTCAACCACATACCGATCACCCACCCCGTGCGCTCCAGCGTAATGCCAA
>JAAEZW010000165.1 GCA_018222665.1 Paracoccaceae bacterium | reverse complement strand
ATGATTTTTGCCCCCTCATCAACGGCCTGCTGCGCAACGCTGGCTGCAACGGTTGCATCGCCCGCAGTGTCATAGACACGAAGGTCAATTTTCAAATCGTCCAATTGTGCAGCGGCAAGGCGGGCAGCATTTTCCAGATCTGCTGCAATCTGCGCCGTCCCGTCAGAAGATTGAGGCACTAATAATGCGACAGGAACAGGTTTTGATGTATCAACCTTTGGACCCGTTGTCGTTGTTGGCATCGTCGGCGCACAGGCTGTCACGAGGGCCAATGCACTTATCGCGACAAAGCTTTGGACTTTCTTGCCAATTTTGGTCATAGGCATCATCATACCGCTATCTCCCGCACCCGATCAGTCTCGTTACTCGGTGGGACGATAATGCGCATGAATATATGGGTCTAGATGTGAATCATAAAATATCGAAATTAGCCGCAGGTTTACATTTTGTTGCAACACCTATCGGAACCGCGCGGGATATTACGCTGCGCGCACTGGATATTTTAGCATCTGCCGATGTGATTGCGGCCGAGGATACGCGCAGCATGCGCAAATTGATGGACATTCACGGCATTGCATTAAACGGTCGTCCGTTGTTGGCGTATCACGATCACAACGGTGAAAAGGTGCGCCCAAAGTTGATGCAGTATTTAGAAGAGGGCAAGTCAGTTGCCTATGGTTCAGAGGCGGGTACGCCAATGATTGCCGATCCTGGGTATTACTTGGCCAAACAAGTTGCAGATGCGGGATACCTGGTGACATCAGCCCCAGGGCCAGTTGCTTTTATTACGGGGCTGACATTGTCGGGATTGCCAAGTGATCGAATTTTGTTTGAAGGGTTCTTGCCCAACACGAAATCGCAACGATGTTCAAAACTGTCTGAGTTGTCCGAAATTCCAGCCACTTTGGCGTTTTATGAATCGCCAAAACGCATTGCCGCCACATTAAAGGACGCTGCCTCAACATTGGGTGGAGAGCGTCGCGCGGCCCTTGCTCGCGAGCTAACGAAAAAATTCGAAGAAGTGCGACGTGGCACACTGAACGAATTGCTGGATAGTGTAACGCAGCATCCGCCAAAGGGTGAAATTGTTCTGTTGATCGACCGCGCTCGTTCACCCTCCGTTAACCAAGATGACATAGATGATCAGATCAGAAGCGCATTGGACAAAATGTCGGTAAAAGATGCGGCTGATATGATTTCGGCGGCAACAGGACAACCAAGGCGCAAGATTTATCAAAGAGCCTTGGCGATTGACAAAAACGACGACAGGTAAACTTCCATATCACTCTGGGCAGGCCGCTGAACTTCAAGTCGCCCGGCATTATGAAGGCGATGGATGGCGCGTTTTGGAACACCGGTTCAAAAGCGCAGCGGGTGAAATCGATTTGGTGTTGCGCCACCAACATACAGTGTTGTTTGTCGAGGTGAAAAGCGCACGTACACATGACATTGCCGCATCGCGGATCAGCCTGCAGCAGATCGCAAGGATCAACCAATCCGCCAAAATTTTTGTTGCTGAACATTTGTCTGGTCAGAATTTTGAAATGCGGCTGGATGCCGCGTTAATGGATCAAAAGGGCGAAATTCAGATCATTCCTAACGCGCTGGCTGGTTTTTAACTGCTGGGTGATTGTCAAATCACTTTGGACAGGCCATCTATAGTGAAACGCAAGTGAAGGCAGGAATTGATGAAAATTGCATTTCAGATGGATCCGATCGAAACCGTAAATATCAACGCAGACAGTACATTTCGCATCGCCGAAGAGGCACAAGCCAGAGGTCATGAGTTGTTTTTTTACACACCTGATCACCTTGCGTTCCAAGAGGGCAAAGTAACGGCACGTGGTCAAAATTTCACAGTGCAGCGCGTTCAGGGCCAGCATGCTGCTCTATCTGAAATGCAAGAGGTGGATTTAGCGGATTTCGATGTTATATGGCTGCGCCAAGATCCGCCCTTTGACATGCACTATATCACGACCACACATTTGCTTGATCTGATCCATCCAGACACATTGGTGGTGAATGATCCGTTCTGGGTGCGCAATTATCCTGAGAAACTATTGGTTTTGCGTTTCCCCGATTTGACGCCTCCCACAACAATTGCGCGCGATCTAGAGACGATAAAAGCGTTCAAGGAAGAGCATGGCGATATCATCCTGAAACCTCTTTATGGGAATGGTGGTGCGGGCGTATTCCGTTTAGATCAAAATGATCGAAACCTTGCCTCATTGCATGAGGTGTTCACTGGATTTTCGCGCGAACCTTTGATTGTGCAAAAGTTTTTGCCAGATGTTTCCAACGGAGATAAGCGCGTCATTTTGGTTGATGGCGAACCGATTGGCGCGATTAACCGCGTCCCTGCTAAGGGGGAAACACGATCCAACATGCATGTGGGCGGTCGTCCTGAAAAAGTGGGCCTGACAGAGCGTGATCGTAGAATTTGCGCAGCGATTGGACCGCTGTTGCGTGAAAAGGGTCAGATATTCGTCGGGATTGATGTGATTGGGGATTATCTGACTGAAATCAACGTAACTTCCCCAACGGGCATACAAGAGCTTGAGCGATTTGATGGCATCAACGCTGCGGAAAAAATTTGGGAAGCGATTGAGGCACGCCGCGCAGGCTAGGCCGCATTTGCGCTGTTGCGGGAACTGATCGCTTCGCCGACGTGATGGCGCGTAACATTTTCGGATTGTTCCAAATCCGCAATGGTGCGGGCCACACGAATGACCCGATGAAATCCGCAGGCCGTTAAATTTAGTTTTATCGCTGCCTGCTCAAGATAGGTTTTTGCATCCTCCTCCATCTGAATGAGGCGATCCAGCGCATCGCCCTTTAGATCAGAGTTTGTTGCAATTTCAGTACTCGCATATCGCATGTCCTGCAGCGCGCGTGCGGACAATACGCAATTGGCAATCACGTGCTTCGCTGGCCGCTACATCTGGCGGGCCAATGATTGAAAATGCAGGAAGACCCGATGAAATCGCGCATTCGATTTCAACAAGCTGCGGTTCAATGCCTTCAAATCAAACTGAAAATGCGCGAGTAATCGTCTATTGTTAACCTCTGAACTGAGGTCTCGAAGAGAGGTTACGAATTGGTTAATGGGCCCGTATCATTGATGCGCACCGCATCCCATGCGCCATTTAT
Source organism: Paracoccaceae bacterium (assembly GCA_018222665.1). Lineage (GTDB taxonomy): Bacteria > Pseudomonadota > Alphaproteobacteria > Rhodobacterales > Rhodobacteraceae > HIMB11. The sequence continues at coordinate 2,060 of JAAEZW010000165.1, read as the reverse complement.
AATGCGTATATGTGTCAGCGAAAGGTTATCGATGCGATTTGAAAAGGCCTCGTAAGCGGACACATTTAACGCACGTTGTATCGCGGCAATCACAACCCCGAAATGGACGGCTGCGATCAACGGGCCTTGAGTGTGCCGCAATAATCCATCAAATCCTGAGTGTACGCGCTCGTAAAATCCGTTCCAGCATTCGCCATTCGGGGCCTTAATTGATCCCGGCGTTTCGTAGAATGCACGAATATCCTCGGCGTGGGTTTGTTGAATTTCGGCAAACGTTCTCAACTCCCAATCGCCAAAGTTTATTTCACGTAGCTTCGAACAATGGTCTAAACGCTGCCGACCCTTGGCCAAGCGATCCGCAGTGCCAATAGTGCGGCGCAAATCGGAGGATACCAAATTGGCGGTCTGTGGAAGGAATGCGTTTAACGCATCAAAGCGATCTGCGTCGCTGAAATCAGCGTCCACATCGCTCCACCCGACCATGGATTTGCGGTGGGTGGGTGCGTGACGAATAAGGTACAAGTCCATTAAATCCCGCCTTTCAACCACATCGGCAATCCCGCAACAACAAATGCAACGCGATCCGATTTTTTGGCAATTTTCTGGTTCAAAGTCCCTTGAAGACGCGCAAATTTACGGGTGAGCGCATTTTCGGAAATCCCGCCCAATCCGACCTCGTTACTGACGAGTGTGATGTTCAGCTCAGACTGCGCAAGTGTTTCAAGCAAATGGTCTGTGTAACCGTCAACATCAAGCTCTTGATACATCAAGTTATTCAACCACATGGTCAGGCAATCAACCAATACAAACGATTCTGCGGGAAGCGGTTCCAAGGCTGACCCAAGGTCCACAGGCTCTTCAATGGTTTGCCAATTCGGCCCGCGCATATTTTTATGGGCTGAAACCTTTTCTTGGGTTTCTTGATCAAGCACAACTGAGGTTGCGACGTAGTAGGGCGTGGTGGTCTGATTTGTGATCAGGGATTCTGCAAAGGCGGACTTTCCAGAGTTGATACCACCCAACACGAATGTCGTTAATTTCGCCATTTTCCCCTCAAAGTGATCTGATCCCTGCGTTGCCGCGTATCTAATGCAAAGAACAAGAAATTAAACAGGGTTGCAAGTATAAGGAGCTACAGAGATGGCTTTGGATCAAGCGAATGCGATTTCACTTTCCCGCCGAGCGATGAAGGCGGAGTTATTGGATGCGGAAACTGAACTACAACTTGCGTATCTGTGGCGCGACCATAAAGATGAACAAGCGCTACACAGATTAATCACTGCATACATGCGGCTGGCAATTTCGATGGCGTCAAAATTCAAGCGCTATGGCGTACCGATGAATGATCTTATTCAAGAGGCGGGATTGGGATTGATGAAGGCCGCCGAGAAATTTGATCCCGATCGCGGCGTGCGGTTTTCGACTTATGCCGTTTGGTGGATTAAGGCGAGCGTTCAAGATTATGTCATGCGGAATTGGTCACTGGTCCGCACAGGGTCAACCAGTTCGCAAAAAGCGCTGTTCTTTAACATGCGCCGCATTCAGGCACAGTTAGAGCGTGAAGCCATGCAGATGGGAATTTCATTAGATAGCGACCAACTGCATCGCAAAATCGCAACCGAAATTGGTGTGCCACTGGGTGATGTCAAAATGATGGACGGACGCCTGTCAGGCTCTGACTATTCACTGAATGCAACACAATCGACAGACGAAGAAGGCCGCGAGTGGATTGAAACGCTTGAGGATGAAAGCGAAGGCGCAGATAGCCTGTTTGAGCAAGCACATGACAACGCACATTTGCGTAAGTGTTTGTTGGAAGCGCTGTCTACGTTAAATGAACGGGAACGCCTAATCGTGCGTGAACGTGCAATTCGTGAGGATACGCGCACGCTGGAGAGCCTTGGTAAAGAGCTAAGCCTGTCAAAAGAGCGGATCCGGCAAATCGAAGCGGCGGCATTCCAAAAGTTGCGCAAGCATCTGCAAAACAACATGGCAGAGGTTGCACACTACCTTTAAGGCATTGGTCGATCTGCACTTGCAGAAGGGTGGCTAAACAAAAT
>JAAEZW010000164.1 GCA_018222665.1 Paracoccaceae bacterium | reverse complement strand
CGTTTGCGCAGAACCATTTGTTTACGCTGTGGGGTTGGGGCCTCAAACTGAGGATAGGCAATCAGGCAAAAAATCGCAATCGCAACCGTTGCCCCACCCGAGATGAGGTAGACAAAATTATAGCTCAGATCCAGTGCCTTCCACCCCAAAACGATCAGCCCATAGGCCACCAATGTCGCAGCAGATCCGACCGCCAACAATTTTCCCAAGAAACGTGGGGCCTCTTCCTTTTTTAACCACTGTAGCTGAAGCGATTGGTTCACTGTTTCGTAATAATGAAACCCGATGGAACTCAGCATTGTGATGGTCAAAAGCCCCGTGAAGGATGGGAACCACGCAGTAATCGCACTCGCCGCCCCCAAAAGGGCAAGGGACACAAGACCCAATACCTGTTCACGGATAAAGATGATCAGTGCAATAACACCTACCGCCAAAAATCCAGGGATTTCGCGCACGGTGTGCAACCAACCGATGTCAGAGCCATCGAAGCTGGCAACCTCAACAACAAAATTGTTCAAAAGTGCGGACCAAACCGCAAAGGTCAGCGGCATGGCAATTGCCATCAGATAAAGTAGCGTTTTGGGCTGCCGCCATTTTGGCAGGCGATCAATCTGATCGATTGGAATGTGCTGATACATGTCAGAAGGCTTTCAAAAGACATTCAGTGTTAACCCCTGTTTTCAGGAAGGTCAAAGGAAACTCTGCGGGTCGATATCAACAGATAGACGCAAATCCCCCTTTAGCGTCACAGGCGCAATCCATTGCGCCAATGCGCGCTGAAGCGGCGCTGATTTTTCCGCCTTGATCAACATGCGCACGCGAAATCGCGATCGCACGCGGGCAATGGGTGCCGGTGCGGGTCCAAAAATCTGCGCCCCAATCGCCTGTAGCGGACCTGCATTGCGCAACAGATGATTGCCAAGATCAAAGGCACGCTCTGCCTCTGGTGCGCTGATTATGATTGCGGCCAGGCGCCCGAATGGAGGCACCTGTGCCGCCTGACGCTCGGCCGCTTCGGCATTCCAAAATGCTTCTTCCTCGCCGCCCAAAATCGCGCGGATCACCGGATGTTCGGGTTGATAGGTTTGCAAATAGGCGGCCCCTGGTTTTTCGGATCGCCCTGCCCGCCCCGCAACCTGACGCATTAATTGAAACGTGCGTTCGGCTGCACGCAAGTCTGACCCCTGCAATCCCAAATCCGCGTCAATCACACCGACCAGTGTCAGGTTTGGAAAATTATGCCCCTTGGCGACCAACTGTGTGCCAATGATGATGTCGATGTCACCATGTGCAATCTCTGCAATCGCGGCCTTAAGAGAGCGTGCCGATGAAAACAGGTCCGAAGATAACACCGCGATTTTCGCATCAGGAAACAGCCCTTTGGCCTCTTCTGCCAAACGTTCAACGCCTGGGCCAACAGGGGCCAACCGACCTTCAACCCCACAGATTTCGCAGGTGTCGGGCATCGGTTCTGTTTCACCGCATTGGTGGCACATCAGACGATTTAAAAATCGATGTTCTACCATCCGCGCATCACAGGTTTTGCAACCTATCTGGCGTCCACAGGCACGGCACAAGGTAATGGGTGCATATCCACGGCGGTTAATGAACAACATGGATTGTTCGCCCTTCAACATCCGCGCCTTGATATGTGCAACCAAATCACTAGACACCCATCGGTCCGAGGGTAGTTTTTCCTGACGCATGTCAATTGCGGACATATCAGGCATCACAGCAGGACCAAACCGATCCGTCATAGTGATTTTATAGTACTTGCCACTCTCTGCATTGACCCAAGTTTCCAAAGAGGGCGTGGCAGATGCCAAAATCACACTTGCCTCGGTGATAGAGGCCCGCAAAACGGACATATCCCGCGCATTATACAGTGCACCGTGTTCTTGTTTGTAGGATGTGTCATGTTCTTCATCGACTACGATCAGTCCCAAATCCCGAAATGGCAGATACAGAGAGGATCGCGCACCAATCACCAATTGAGCACCGCCCTGCCCCACCATTTTCCAAATACGCCTGCGTTCGGTCATTGTAACGCCTGAGTGCCATTCCGCAGGTTTCGCCCCAAACCGTTCCACAACGCGGGTCAGAAATTCGGATGTCAGTGCAATTTCAGGTAGCAGAACAAGCGCCTGCCGCCCTTGCCTGAGGGTTTCTGCAACCGCCTCTAGGTAGACCTCAGTTTTCCCAGATCCCGTTACCCCCCGCAGCAGGGTTGTTGAATAGGCCCGTTGCTGAACACGCGCCACAAGTTGCGCGGCGGCATCCGCCTGAACATCGGTAAGGTCTTTGCTCGCAAAATCGGGATCAAGGGGGCGAAATGGCATGTCGCGCGGGCGATCCACCTCTAACACCGCGTCCAATTTGACCAGTCCTTTGATCACTGATGTCGATGCTTCGGCTAAATCGGCCAATTCCTTCAATGTGAATACCGCGTCTACGAAATCCTCCATCACACCCAATACACGCCCACGCGCGGGGGTCATTTTTCCACCCTCAAATGCATCGTTTAATTGATAGACCCGCCGCATGCTGGGGGGGTCCATCAATCCAGGTGCGCGGGTAGCAAGGCGTAACATATCCGACATCGGTGTTAATGTGTATTCGCCTGCGCGGATCAAAAATTCACGCATCGCACGCGTCATCGGAGCCACGTCCAAAACGCGATTTACGGATTTGATTTTTGCGGGGTCATATCCCCCATGTCCCGCACCCCAAACAACGCCCAACACCTTGCGGGGGCCCAAGGGCACCTCAACAAATGCGCCAAATAAACACCCCCCTTCGGGGGCCTTATAATCCAGCACACGATCAATGGGTTGGGTGGTCAGGACCGACACCAACTGGGATTCATGAAAAAATTCAGGACTTTCAGACATCAGGGCGACTGGGGGCTTTTCTTAAAACACGACATGGGCTAAAGCACCCCCAACCTTAGGCTAATCCAAACAAGGACCACAACTATGAAATTTTTCGTCGATACAGCAGAAATCGATCAAATCCGTGAATTGAATGATTTGGGCATGGTGGATGGTGTGACAACCAACCCATCTTTGATCAAGAAATCTGGGCGTGACATCATCGAGGTGACGAAAGAGATCTGTGCAATGGTATCCGGCCCCGTCAGCGCCGAAGTCACATCAACAGATGCGGACACCATGATCGCCGAAGGACGCAAGTTGGTTGAAATCGCGCCCAACATCGCCGTCAAAGTTCCCCTAACATGGGACGGGTTGAAAGCATGTAAAACGCTCTCGAGCGAAGGACACATGGTGAACGTCACCCTTTGTTTTTCTGCAAACCAAGCGTTGCTGGCCGCAAAAGCAGGCGCATCGTTTATTTCGCCCTTTATCGGTCGTTTGGATGACATCAACCTAGACGGTTTGGAATTGATCGAAAACATTCGCACGATTTATGACAACTATGGATTTGACACAGAAATCCTTGCGGCTTCTGTACGTACGACCAACCATGTCTCAGAATGTGCCTTGATTGGTGCAGATGTTGTCACCGCGCCACCTGCTGTGATCAAATCGCTTGCAAACCACCCATTGACCGACAAAGGTTTGGCAGCATTCTTGGCCGATATCGCGGACACAGGGCAAAAAATCCTGTAATCTGTAGATAAATCGCGATAGGTTAGGCCAATCGGGTAAGGTGGATAGGCACGATGGATCGCGTTTTAAAGGATAAAATCTTGGCACAGCCTGACGTCATCTTGGATGATGATGACGTTATGCGTGCATTGATTTCGGCAAATGATCAGGCGCGCGGGCTGAATGTGATTGACCTGCGCGGATTAGCGATGCAGCGCCTAGAAGAGCGTTTGGACCGTCTGGAAGACACCCACAAAAGCGTGATTGCCGCAGCCTATGACAACCTTGCGGGCACAAATCAAATTCACCGCGCCGTATTGCGTATGATGGATGCAGAATCCTTTGACGACTTTCTGAGCATTCTGAACGATGACGTCGCGCAAATCCTGCGTGTGGACACAATCCGCATCATATTTGAACCACGCGCTGTTGATACGGCGCAGGCCCAAGCGCTGAGCAATCTGCACCCGATGATTGGGGTTGAGGGGCCGGGTTTTGTGCAATCCTACATGACACAGGGCCACGGCACGCTCAGTTCCAATGTCGTTGTGCGCCCAGCGCCGCGCGGTGCCTCCCAAGTTTATGGTGAACAATCTGCACCCATCTTGTCAGAGGCAGCATTGCATTTGTCACTGGGGGGTACGCGTCCGTCTGCGATGGCCGCATTTGGCAGTGTGGACGCAAAACAATTTTCCCCGCAGCAGGCGACCGATCTTCTGTCGTTTTTTGCAGGTGTGCTGGAACGCGTGCTGCGTCGCTGGCTGGTATGATTTCTGAGGAAGTCAGCGCCTATATCAACACATGGTTAGATGTGTCACGCGCCACCAAAGGCAGCAGTGACAACACAATCAAAGCCTATCAACGCGACGTCCAAGATTACTGTGCGTTTATCGCAGTTCACACGGGCGACGCTGGCAGCGCGGGATTGCGCGAGGTCTACAATACCGATGTTCGCGCGTGGATGGCCAATGAACGCAAACAGGGCGTGACATCCCGCACATTGGCGCGAAAATTGTCTGCGGTAAAAAGTTTTTACAGGTGGCTTGCCCGCCAATTGGAATTTGATCCAACAGTGGTACTGGCCGCAAAATCACCCAAGTTTCAGGCAAAACTCCCCCGCCCCGTGGCCGAGGATGCAGCCGCGCAGGTATTAGAAACGGTTGAGTTACAATCCCCATCACATTGGGTCGGTGCGCGTGACATGGCGGTTGTGACCATGCTTTATGGGTGTGGGTTACGGATATCAGAGGCGCTTTCACTGACTTGTAACGATGCCCCCCTACCCGACAGTCTGCGGATTATCGGTAAAGGTGGGAAAACACGCATTGTCCCCGTAATTGACGCCGCGCGGGACGCAGTTGAACACTATCGCGCGCTTTGCCCTTATGCATTAACGGGGGACGGGCCATTATTCGTGGGGGTACGGGGTGGCGCGCTAAACCCACGCATTATTCAGGGCGCAATCCAAAGAGTGCGTCATCAACTGGGATTGCCCGCATCTGTCACCCCACACGCCATGCGCCACAGCTTTGCGACGCACCTTTTGAATGCAGGGGGTGATTTGCGCGCCATCCAAGAACTATTGGGGCATGCGTCGCTTTCAACCACACAGCATTACAC
>JAAEZW010000163.1 GCA_018222665.1 Paracoccaceae bacterium | reverse complement strand
ACCATTGATCGGCCCATTCACCGTTGATTAACAGTCCCATTCTTATGATCCTTACCTGAAGAAATTGAATTAAGGGTTGAAATAGAATGCCTTAGGCCTTTGGACAACGCGCAGGTTCTCTGCATTCATGCACACTTGGTCCCGAATTGATATTTCGAAGAGTGATACTACCCTTTTGGGTACTTGAGGAATCAATCGAACAGCATACCCTAAAGAAACAAAGGAAGTTGCTGCCATGTCTACTTATTTACCGAAGGATATTCTTGCGGGCTTAGCGGAAGCAAAAACCGCGACACTGCGTAAAAAGTCTCGTACGTGGGTCGAATTTGACGGAAATATGTACCCTGTTTTGCGTATGTGGGAACGTGGGTTTGCAATGGATGCAAATACGGCACCCGCGCTGCGTGGGTTTGTTGATGTCTTTGAAGGTGGCAAGCATAAGTCCCAATGTTTGATCATCGCGTCAAACGAAGAAAATGGTGAGTTGCAATTTGAATTCAAACGCTATTCATCTGCACAAGAGCGCCCGGCGCTGGACTATGCCAAACGCCATGACGCTCCGATCGCATTGATCGAAAATCACTGAAGATCGCTAAACGCATCCTTTAAACGTGCTGCGGCTTCTTCGACATAGCTGCGTGGCGTTGCGATGTTGAAACGCAGAAATGTCTCACCCCCAGTGCCGAACGTTGGCCCATGGTTTGCGGCAATGCGCGCCTGTTTAAAGACGCGTTCATTCACCTCGGATTGCTGCATTCCCATCCCCGCAAAATCGACCCATGCCAGATAGGTCGCCTCTAAGTCCATTGACGCCGCACCGGGTATCGCATTGATGGCATCGTCAAAAATTTTGCGATTGCCGTCCAAATACAGCATCAATTCATCCACCCACTGCGCACCCTCTGGTGAATAGGCCGCCTCTGCCATGTGGAGGCCAAAACTATTCGGACTGATCCCAAGCCCGCCCATGCGTTTTGCAAAACGCGCACGCAGGTCTGGATCCTCGATAATCACGTTGCCAGAGTGGCTGCCCGCGATATTAAATGTCTTGGTCGTTGCGGTCATCATGACCAATCGGTCGGTGATTGTGGGATCGACCAATGGCATCGCAACATGTGAATGGCTGGGATACACCAAGTCATGGTGAATTTCGTCTGACACAAGGATCAGATCGTGACGTTTCGCGAAATCGGCAACGCCTTGTAGTTCATCTTTGCTCCAAACACGTCCGCCTGGATTATGCGGTGAACAGAGGATCACCATTTTTTCGTTCCCCGTCATTTGCGCATCATAGGCCGCAAAATCCATGACATAGCGGCTATCTACAATCGGCATTTGGCATTCGACAACTTGGCGATCTGCAGCCGCGATCACACGTGCGAACGCGTGATAAACGGGGGTAAATAGGACAACACCGTCCCCAGGGTTGGTAAAGGCATCCACGCACATACCCGTTCCGTTCACCAAACCATGTGTTGTGAAAATCCAGCTGGGGTCAACGGTCCAACCGTGGCGTTCCTGCATCCACCAGCGGATCGCATTTCGATAGGGCGCATCATTTCCATAGTACCCATAGACGCCAACTTCAGCCATGTTGGACAATGCGTTTTGGATGCAGGTGGGGGGACGGAAATCCATATCCGCAACCCACATTGCGATCCCATCATCCTTTGGCACACCATAAAGGCTTTCCATCATGTCCCATTTCACAGAATGGGTTCCGCGTCGCTCTATGCGTTCGTCAAAGTTCATGTGCCGCTCCAAATATAAATTTTATGGTAAGCTAGCAATTTCGCACTCATGCGCAAGGGCCGTTGATCTAAACCCGCGAATGCCTTAGATGGGTCGCCATGAAACGCCCGATTTTGATACACCCTGATCCCAGACTAAAGAAGATGTGTGCAACATTGCCTGACGTCGACGACTGCATTCGCAAACTTGCTGACGATATGTTGGAAACAATGTATGACGCACCGGGCATTGGATTGGCTGCACCGCAAATTGGGGTGCTGGATCGTATCATTGTGATGGATTGCGTCAAGGATGAAGATGAGGCGCCAAACCCAATGGTTTTGATCAATCCTGAAATCATTGCCGCCTCTGACGAAACAAATGTGTACGAAGAAGGCTGTCTTTCTATTCCGGATCAATTCGCCGAGGTGACGCGGCCAAAACAGGTGCAAGTGCGCTGGATGGATTTAAACGGCAGTGAACAAACCCAAGAGTTTGATGGGTTGTGGGCCACATGTGTTCAGCACGAAATTGATCATTTGAACGGAAAGTTGTTCATTGACTACCTTGGCGCGATGAAACGGCAAATGATCACCCGCAAAATGCAAAAGCTAAAACGGGATATCGCCCGCGGGAAAGAGGCCTAACGATGGCGGTGCGTTCCTGCCTGCCATGGCCCGATAAACGATTGCGCACACCTGCCACTGAAATTGAACAGATTACAGAGGGCCACCACGGTATTTGGCAGGATCTTATTGACACGATGGAGGCGATGCCTGGTGTCGGTATGGGGGCCAATCAAATCGGCGAAATGGTACGACTAGCTGTTGTGGATGCATCAGAGAAACGTGGGCAGGTGGTTAGAATGGCCAACCCCGTTATTTTACATTCCTCAATCGAATTACGCCCGCATGAAGAGGCCAGTCCAAATTTGCCAGGCGTGTCTGCCGTGATCAAACGTCCACGTGCCGTGACAGTTGAATACCTGAATGATGCGGGCAAAATGGAAACGCGGGATTTTGTGGGTCTGTGGGCCACCTCGGTGCAGCATCAAATCGACCATCTGAATGGTAAGATGTATTTTGATCACCTTTCTAAGGTGAAACGTGACATGTTGTTGCGCAAAGCGAGGAAGCTGAAATGAGATTGGTCTTTATGGGCACGCCCGATTTTTCTGTGCCGATCTTGGATGCGTTGGTGGATGCGGGGCACGAAATCGTTTGTGTCTATTGCCAACCCCCACGCCCCGGAGGCCGTGGTAAAAAGTATCGCCCAACCCCCGTTCACAAACGCGCAGTGGAATTGGGTTTAAGCGTGCGTCATCCATTGAATTTCAAGGATGCAGCAGACCAACAAGCGTTTTTTGATCTTAACGCTGATCTTGCTGTTGTGGTGGCCTATGGCCTGATCCTGCCACAGGTGATTTTGGATGCACCGCAGATGGGGTGTTGGAACATTCATGCATCGCTATTGCCGCGTTGGCGCGGGGCTGCCCCGATCCATCGTGCGATTATGGCGGGGGATGCGCAGACGGGCATTTGCATCATGCAGATGGAGGCTGGATTAGATACAGGTCCCGTTTTGTTGTGGGGTGAAATGGCGATCGACCCAACAGACACCACAGCCAGTTTACATGATAACTTGGCCGCGCAAGGGGCAGATTTGATTGTTGAGGCCATCGAACGCCACGCAGAATTAGCACCCAATCCCCAGTCTGAAGATGGCGTTACATATGCCAAAAAGATTGAAAAGGCCGAGGCGCGCGTTGATTGGTCCGCGCCTGCCGAAATAGTGGATCGGCAGATCCGTGCACTTTCGCCATTTCCGGGGGCGTGGTGTGAATATCAGGGGGAACGGATCAAATTGTTGATGTCATCCCTGTCTGAGCAAAGTGGTTCAACAGGACAAGTTTGCGGTGTCGAACATGGATTAACCATTGCCTGCGGTCAGGGCGCTGTGCGCGTGCAAAAATTACAACGTGCAGGAAAATCTGCCCAAGATGCAAACACATTTTTGCGTGGTTTAAATATCCCGATTGGGGCACAGTTGGATTAAAAATCGACTGCGATCCCTTTCTTTTCCCAATCCCCATACCGCACAGGTTCAGGCCCCTCGCGTCCGCCCAGTTCTTTGGGAAGTTCCAGCTCTTTCGCTTTTCTGCGCCGTTCTTCGGCTTCGGCCAATGCGCGCTTGGCGGCTTCTGGTAAATCGTTTTGGTCACTCATTTACGGGTTTCCTCATGTGCTGTGGATTGATATACGCGCACATCTAGTGAAGGCAAGGATTGAATATATGGCTCGACCAGCTCCTACTGCGCGCTCTTCAGCGCTTCGGATACTTAACTCTGTTTTGGGTGAGGGTCGTTTGATGTCCGAGGTTTTGGGAACGGGCCTCCTTGATCCACTCTCTGCCCCCGATCGTGCACGTGCGCAGCGATTGGCCAATGACACACTGCGCGGTATGGAGCGCGCGGATCGCGTGTTAAATCGTCATTTGCGCAAACAACCCCCCCTGTCGGTGCGCAATGTCCTGCGCTTGGCGACTGTCGAAATATGCATGGGCGGGGACGCTCATGGCGTTGTGAATGAGGCGGTTGCATTGGTTGGGCAGGATAGGCGTACATTTGCGATGAAGGGATTGGTTAACGCGATCTTGCGTAAGGTTGCGGATACAGGTCATGAACAATGGGAATTACTGCGCGCGCCACGATTGCCCAAATGGTTGCGCGTTCCCTTGGTCGAGGCCTACGGACCCGAACGCGTTGCTGCGATTGAAACGGTTCAGTTTGATACGCCACCCTTGGACATCACACCAAAAGATGCGGCACAGATCGATCATTGGGCGCAGGAACTTGGCGGTCAGATCGTCTTGGGCGGCAGTATTCGTATGACCAATGCGGGACAGGTTTCGGCACTGCCTGGGTTTGCGGATGGATCATGGTGGGTGCAGGATGCAGCGGCGGCGCTGCCCGTGCGATTGTTGGGTGATATTTCTGGAAAAACGGCCGTTGATTTATGCAGTGCGCCTGGTGGTAAAACCATGCAGCTTGCCGCCGCGGGTGCCAAAGTCATGGCCGTTGATAATTCACAAACGCGCATGGGTCGCGTCAAAGAAAACTTGGAACGCACAGGCTTGGTGGCGCGGACCAAAATCAAGGACGCGCTCCAAACGTCTGGGGAGTTCGATGCTGTCGTTTTGGATGCCCCCTGTTCTGCTACAGGTACAATGCGCCGGCATCCCGATCTGCCCCATGCCAAGGACGGTTCTGATTTCGGGGCATTGATCGAACTGCAATCCCAACTGTTGGATCATGCAATCGGCTTGCTGAAACCCGGTGGGCGCTTGGTTTATTGCACATGTTCCTTGTTGCCCGACGAAGGTGAATGTCAGGTGGAAGAGGCGCTTAGGCGACATCAAAACCTGCAGATTGATCAGGCAGCAATGAATGTGGAATTCATTGATCTGCAAATGCGCAGCGACGAAGGCGGTATGCGCCTAACCCCAGATA
>JAAEZW010000162.1 GCA_018222665.1 Paracoccaceae bacterium | reverse complement strand
GCTATATATCCCGCTGTGACATCCACCAAATCGGGACCATAGTCATAGGCGTTTTCCGCATCACGGAACATTTTGTACCCATCCCCACCATTGCGCACATAGTTATTTGATACAACGCCATAGGTTTTGTTCAGATCAATCGCCGATCCGCCCACCACGACGTTTGAAATGCGGCTGCCCGCTTCAGCTGAGGGGGTGACGGTAAAGGACATGCCTGCCACTTGGGGGAAACGGCCTGCGCCCTCTTCCATTTTGGATACACCATTTTCCAATGCGGCCACGATTGTTGCGCCGCTCACAAAGAAGGTGGAAAGCGTGTTTTGGAACGGAAGAACCGTCAAAACTTCGCCCATGGTCACATCGCCCGCATCGATAGACGCGCGCAATCCACCGCCATTTTGGATTGCAATTTCAATGCCCTGATCGGCCACACGATCCAACATGGCATCGGCCACCAAATTCCCCATCTGACATTCCATGGCACGACAACTGCCGCGGTCCCCGTCAATATTGCCCGACGATTGCGCAACAACGCGCATTTTCATCTCTTCAATCGGGGCGCCCATTTCGGCGATGCGGGCTGCAATTGCTGCGTCCGGAGTAACGGATGCATCCAACACAATTGGATTACCAGAGGCCGCAGTAACGTTCCCCATATCATCAAAGGTGACGGTCAGTTTGCCCAGATATTTAGAATAAGCATAGGCCTGTGCCACAGGTGTGCCATCGACCATTTGGGGATAGGCAACCGCCTTACCATCATTCAACATCTTTGTATGACTGTGCCCACCGATCACAACGTCAATCCCCGGCACCGCAGCGGCGATTTCCACATCCTTTTTCAAACCAACGTGCGTCAGCGCGATGATTTTATCGACACCCAGGCCTTGCATCGTGGCGACATCTGCTTTCAATGCTTCAATCTCATCAATGAAAACAACATTTTCGCCTGGGCTGGATGTATCCACAGTATCCACCGCAAGAGCAGAAACGATACCGATTTTCTGACCGCCGATTTCCAAAACAACGTGATCTTTTACACGATCTTTAAGCAAAGCTTCTGCGGATAGATCCAAATTCCCGCTAACAACGGGGAATGAAACCGCATCGACAAAATCGGCCAATCCTTTGGGACCATCGTCAAATTCATGGTTTCCAACGGCCATGGCGTCATACCCAATGGCCTCCATAAATTCGGCCTCTGCCGCCCCTTTGTAGGTGGTGTAAAACAGCGACCCTTGGAACGGGTCGCCCGCATCCAACACAACAACATTTTGATCCGCCATGGCCGCGCGTTCGGCATCAATGATGGTTTTCAGACGCGCCATACCGCCGAAACATTTCCCCTCTGCCTCGCCATCGGCGTTACAGGTTGAGTCGTATTTATTGATCGATTCCACACGGCTGTGAATGTCATTCGTGTGCAGGATGGTGAGTGTATAGTCCGCCGCTGCACTGCCAGCAATCAACGCAGACGTGGCAGCCGTCAACATGAAACGTGTGAACATGGTATTTTCCCTTGTTGAAATTATATTTCGAATGCGTCCATTCGGACTCATGCCCGATCATTAGTCAAGGATTTGTAACGCGGGTATGACGCTTGACCTTGCGGGAAAGAATTGCCATGAGCGGGGCATGCTTATTTACAAAATCTTTCGACCCGAAGAATGGCAAAGCCTGATTGATCATGGTCAAACACAGGGCGCCCCAATTGATGTGACAGATGGCTATATCCATTTTTCCACATCTGAACAGGTGCGCGAAACAGCGGCCAAGCATTTTGCAAATGCGGGTGATCTTATCCTTGTGGCCTGTGACAGTGATGCGATGAAACCCGATTTGAAATGGGAAGTCTCGCGAGGCGGCGCACTGTTCCCACATTTGTATCGCCTGATGGGGATCAAAGATGTGATTTGGCACAAACCCCTGCCCCAAGGGGACGCGGACCATATTTTTCCGGATGATATGACATGAAACTGATCGAACGGTTGGGATTGGCCGCACTTCACAAATTTGATCCTGAAACTTCGCATGGATTGTCCATTACCGCGCTGAAATCGGGGCTTGCCCCCCTGTCGGGCCAGGTAACATCCGCTCGGTTGGCAACAACGATTGCGGGGTTGGATTTACCAAACCCCATCGGATTGGCCGCAGGATACGACAAAAACGCCGAAGTGATCGCGCCCCTGACCAAGGCGGGTTTTGGATTTATCGAAGTGGGTGCTGCCACACCGTGCCCCCAACCCGGAAACCCAAAGCCGCGGTTGTTTCGATTGACCCAAGATCAGGCCGCGATCAATCGGTTTGGGTTTAACAACCAAGGGATGGAGGCCATTGGCGTACGCTTGGCGGCGCGTCCAATGACGGGCATTGTGGGCCTGAACCTTGGTGCAAACAAAGACAGCAGTGATCGCGCCGCAGATTTCGCGCGGGTGCTGGCTCATTGCGGCCCCCATTTGGATTTCGCAACTGTGAATGTGTCCAGTCCTAACACCGAAAAACTGCGGGATTTACAGGGCAAGGACGCCTTGGGGGCGCTTTTGAATGGTGTTCTTGAAACGAACGCGGGCCTAAACACGCCTATTCCGATTTTCCTGAAAATTGCCACTGATCTGACCCCTGATGAAATCGCCGACATTGCAGATGTGGCGCGTGAAACAGGGATCAGCGGGATCATTGCCACCAACACAACCCTGTCGCGTGACGGGCTGACATCAAAGGATCGTGGGGAACAAGGCGGGCTGTCTGGTGCACCCCTGTTTGAAAAATCCACGCGCGTTTTGGCCCAGCTGTCGCAGCTTTGCGGTCCTGACATTCCACTGATTGGTGTGGGTGGTGTTTCAACGGCTGCGCAAGCCTATGAAAAAATTCGGGCGGGTGCGTCGGCCGTGCAACTTTATACGGCATTGGTGTATGGCGGTTTATCCATGGTGGCCGACATCGCAAAGGGGTTGGATGCCCTGCTGGAACGGGATGGTTTTGCACATGTGTCTGATGCTGTGGGCAGTGGTCGCGCGGATTGGCTTTAGCCTCGCAGAACTAAAGATAGTCAAAATTAGAAATCCATCAGAGTATTTTTCGTTTCCTAAAAATACATAGGATTAAGCACTCGCCCGTGGGCGGTTAACAGGGCTGAATGAAATGAAGCCCCCGCACCGTTTTGCCGAAGGCAAACCAATGGTTTGACGGGACGGGCGTGGGCTGGATCATGCGCGATTAGTCTTCGCTTTGGCTCAGACCGCGCATGATCTGGGTGAAGTAAATCACTTAGATTTTACAAACATAGCCCAAAGCACCACTGTTCTTATCCAGCACTGCAATTAACTCAGATCACGTTCGATTGCGGGATATTTGTAGCCAAGCGTTGCACCCCGCGCGACATAGGAAATCAAGAGCGCCATCCATAATCCATGGTTTCCAAAACTGGGGGTCAGGGCCAGCACACTCACCACATAAATCATAAGCGAAATCATCATCATATTGCGCATGTCAGCGCCCCGCGTCGCGCCAATGAAAATCCCATCCAACATAAAGCAGGCACATCCCAAGATAGGTGAGGCCACCATGTAAGGTAAATAATCCCTTGCGGCCTGCTGGACCTCTGCAGATTTCGCCATCATATCAATTGCCCATGGACCAATCAGGGCAAATCCAATCGCCAATAAAACACAGATACCTGCGGCCCACAGGCTACTGATCACAACGCTTTTCCTTAAATCCCCAAGTGCACGACGACCAATCGCCTGCCCAACCAAGGTTTCAGCCGCGAATGCAAATCCATCCAACCCATAGGCGATAAGGTGTAAGAATTGCAACAACACCTGATTGGCGGCCAAGGCGACATCCCCGAATTTCCCACCCCATAACAAGAACGAAACAAAGATACCTTGCAAGGCGAGTGAACGCAGCAAAATGTCCGAATTAAGCGATCCCATTTTGATCAATCGCGCATGATCAAACACCTGATCCCACGCACGGGAAAAAGGATGACGTAGGGCCGCACGACACATCCATAGTCCTAAGACCAATCCAGTCCATTCCGCAATGAACGTGGCCCAAGCGACCCCATCAACACCCCAGCCAAGCGATAGCACAAAGTACAAATCCAGCAGAATGTTCAACCCATTCATCCAAATTTGCAGGATCAAAACCTCGCGCGTGCGTTCTTGGGCAATGAGCCACCCTGTGATCGCATAAAGTGCAATGGGCGCCGGCGCGCTGAATATGCGGATTGTCATGTAACTTTCAACAAGCGGCGCAACCTGATCAGATACGGGCGAAATCCATAAACCCCAAGCGATTAGCAGCGGGTAAAGCGCCATAATGACACCCCCCGCCCCAAGCCCAAGGATCAATCCGCGCACCAACAGGGCGATCAATTCCTGTTGATCCCCTGCCCCCATGGCTTGGGCCGTAAGCCCCGTCGTGCCCATGCGCAGAAATCCAAAAATCCAATAAATCGCCCCAAGAATTATCGCCCCCACCCCAACGGCGGCGATCGAGGCTGCGTCCCCAATTTGCCCAACGGCAAACGTATCAACCACCCCCAAAAGCGGCACGGTGATGTTTGACAAAACAATGGGCAGCGCAACCGCAAGGACGCGGCGATGTGTGATCTCGGTTTGCATCGGCCTAGTCCGCTATTGCGCTGTTGGCATCGGGCATTAGGAAATGCCCAGTCCCTTGGGCAAATAAGCGGTCACGGTTGTCCTGCCATGCCTCGACATGGACGGATGCATATCGACGACCTGAACGGTTGATCGTGGCGCGCGCATAGGCATCCCGCGGCAGGCCCGAGCGCAGATAATCAACCGTGAAATCAATGGTTTTGGGAAGGGCAAATTGATGGCCTGATGTGATCGCCTCTGGTGTTAGGGTGCCGTCCTCAATCGCGGCCCACGCGGTGGCCCAAGTCAATTCAATCACGGCGGCCACCTCAAGAAATGCTGCGATCGCACCCCCGTGCAACGCAGGCAATGCGGGGTTTCCAATCAATGTATCCCGATAGGCCATAACGGCCGTCAATTCGTCACCGCGCCGTTCAAAGGATACGTTCAAAAACTGAATGTAGGGGATCGCCGCGACGATTGCCGCCAATGCATCATCTCGCCGTTGTTTGACAATCTGAACAGGTTCTGGAGTGCGCAGAGCCATGGTTTAACCCCCTGTCACAAATGCCCCTGCAGCCGTGGCCACAGGTTTATCTTCGCGATCATCCATAGCAACGGCACGGACAAAGGCCACCGAACGAGTACGATTATAG
>JAAEZW010000161.1 GCA_018222665.1 Paracoccaceae bacterium | reverse complement strand
CTGTTGTTGGGTGTTTATCCTGCACTTGCCTTAGATGTCATTGCGCCCGCGGTCGAAAACCTTGTTTCAAACTACAACGCTGCATTGCTTGACGCGGGCCTTGGCCAAGTCGCAGACGCAGCAAACGCGCATTAGGAGCTAGAAGGACATGATCATTTCCGATCTTAACATCATCCTGCCCGAAATTATCCTTTCGGTCTATGCGATGCTTGCGCTGGTAGGTGCGGTTTACGCGGCCAAGGATGAACTGGCGACAACACTGTGTTGGTTAACATCCATCCTATTCTTAATCGTTGCGTTTTGGATTTCCTCCGATAGTGCATCAGCGCAAACAGCGTTCAACGGCATGTTCATTGATGATGGTTTCGCCCGCTTTGCCAAGGTGATCATCTTGCTGTCTGCGGCAGCCGTTCTGGTGATGAGCGTGGATTATATGCGCCGTCGGGACCTAATGAAATTTGAATACCCAATCCTGATCGTTTTGGCGGTCGTGGGAATGATGATGATGGTGTCATCAGGCAACTTGATGTCCCTTTACATGGGGCTAGAGCTGCAATCGCTATCGCTTTATGTGGTGGCCTCGTTCCGTCGGGACAGTGTGAAATCGACTGAGGCGGGGATGAAGTACTTTGTCCTTGGCGCGTTGTCGTCTGGTCTGCTTCTTTACGGTGCATCACTGGTTTACGGCTATACAGGCAGCACAGATTTCGCCACGATCATTCAGGCGGCTGGCCACGGTGGATCAATCGGCTTGATGATCGGTTTGGTTCTGGTCATCGCGGGCCTTGCGTTCAAGGTGTCAGCGGTTCCGTTCCATATGTGGACACCAGACGTTTACGAAGGATCGCCAACACCCGTCATCGCGTTTTTCGCCACCGCGCCCAAGGTTGCGGCGATGGCCCTATTCGCGCGTGTGATGCACGATGCATTTGGCAATGCCAAGGCGGATTGGCAACAGGTTATTGTTTTGATTTCCTTGCTGTCCATGTTCCTTGGTGCCGTTGCAGCGATTGGTCAGACAAACATCAAACGTCTGATGGCCTATTCCTCAATCGCGCATATGGGGTACGCCCTGATGGGGCTTGCCGCAGGGACCGCCTATGGTGTTGAGGCGATGTTGATGTACATGACGTTCTACGTGATTATGAACATCGGGACATTTGCCTTTATCATGACCATGGAAAAAGACGGCCAACCTGTGACAGATATCCAATCCCTGAACCTTTTGGCAAAAACCAAACCGGGCAAGGCATTGGCCGTGATGGTGTTGATGGTGTCTTTGGCCGGTATTCCGGGCACAATCGGTTTCTTTGGTAAACTTTATGTCTTGCAAGCAGCATATGGTGCAGGGCTTCTTTGGTTGGCGATTGCGGGTGTGATCGCATCGGTGATCGGTGCCTATTATTACCTGCGCATCATCTATCTGATGTGGTTTGGATCCGAACAGGATGAGGCGTTGGATGATTATTCAACACCGATGCTGACGGCCTTTGTTTCCGTGTCTGCGATTGCAACCGTTGTGGGCATCGTGAACTTCTTTGGTCTAAAAGGCGCGGCAATCGCGGCAGCAGCAGCGCTTGTCCAATAATTTTCCAATAGGATACGATCGACGCATTCTTGCGTCGGTCGATAGCACAAATGCAGAGGCGGTTCGCATTGCCAAAACGGTAAGCGGACCGACTTGGATTCTGGGGCTTAGACAAACGCAGGGGCGTGGGCGTCGCGGGCGCGCATGGATGGACCCAGAGGGGAATTTTGCAGGAACGCTGCTGTTATTTCCGCAGGGCGATCCGCATTCATTTGCGCTGCGTTCCTTTGTGATGTCGCTGGCCCTTGCTGACAGTTTTGAAACACTGTTTCCCCATCAGGTCACCTGCCAATTGAAATGGCCCAATGATGCCCTGTTAAATGGGGCAAAGGTCGCGGGCATTTTATTGGAAACAGTCGCGCTTTCGGCAGGGCAAATGGCGCTGGCCATTGGTGTTGGGGTCAATTTGAAAAATGCGCCCGAGGCATCGAATTTGGAAAATCGCGCGCTGCCCCCTGCCTCAATTTACGGCCTAACGGGGCAGGTGATTTCACCCGAGGCATTTTTGACAACCCTTGCATCCGCCTTTGCTATCAGAGAAGCGCAATTCAACGCCTATGGGTTCGACCCGATCCGCACCGCATGGTTAGAGCGTGCCGCCAATATCGGGCAGATGATCACGGCGCGTACACAGCGTGATGAATACATGGGGCGATTTGACAGTGTTGATCAGTCAGGACATCTGATATTGGATACAACTGACGGCCGTCGCGCAATTGCGGCTGCCGACATCTACTTTTAGAGGATGCTACAATGTTATTGACCATTGACTGCGGGAACACGAACACGGTTTTTTCGATCTGGGACGGCACGGCCTTTATTGCGACGTGGCGCACGGCAACGGAACATCAGCGCACCGCAGATCAATATTTTGTCTGGCTCAGCTCTTTGATGAATTTGCAAGGTGTAAAGGCCGATATTAAGGATGTGATCATCTCATCAACCGTTCCACGTGTTGTATTCAACTTACGCGTTTTGGCGGATCGTTATTTCAACACCCGCCCCTTGGTTGTGGGGAAACCCGACTGTCACCTTCCAATCGACGTGCGCGTTGACGCGGGCACCAGCGTGGGACCAGACCGTTTGGTAAACACAGTGGCAGGTCACGATCTGTTCGGTGGTAATCTGATCATTGTTGATTTTGGCACGGCCACCACCTTTGACGTTGTGGATGCAGATGGGGCCTATATTGGCGGTGTGATTGCCCCCGGTGTGAACCTTTCGCTTCAGGCGCTGCACCAACAGGCCGCAGCCCTGCCGCATGTGGACATTGCCAAACCACAGGTCGTGATTGGCACCAACACAGTCGTCTGCATGCAATCAGGCGTGTTTTGGGGATACGTGGGATTGATCAAAGAGATTTGCGCACGTATCCGCGCAGAACATGGAAAAGAGATGAAGGTTATCTCAACAGGTGGCCTTGCCCCATTGTTTCAGGGCGCAGAAAAACTATTTGACGCATTCGAGGATGATTTGACCATGCATGGTCTACGCCTCATTCACGATCATAATCAGGAATAAAAACACAAATGAGCGATAGATTAATCTATATGCCCTTGGGCGGTGCAGGTGAAATTGGCATGAATGCCTATGTCTATGGATATGGCGCACCAGGCAAAGAAAGATTGATCGTTGTTGATTTGGGCGTGACCTTTCCCGATATGGACAGCACCCCTGGTGTGGATCTGATTTTTCCTGATATCACGTGGCTAAAGGAACGCCGCAATCAGATTGAGGCAATCTTTATCACCCACGCGCACGAAGATCACGTGGGCGCCGTGGGGCATTTATGGTCTGAATTGGGGGCACCCGTATTTGCACGCCCCTTTACCGCGCATTTGGCACGGATGAAGATGGAGGATCATGGTCACAGCCCCCGCAACGTGAAAACCGTGATGAAATGGCCTGAAACGGTGGATGTCGGCCCGTTTAAGGTGGGGTTTGCCCCGATATCGCATTCAATTCCTGAAAGCAGTGCTTTGGTCATTGATACGCCTGATGGGCGCGTTTTGCATTCGGGTGATTTTAAAATCGACACGGATCCGGGTGTTGGTGAGCCCTTTGACCGAGAGATGTTTAGGGATATCGCCAAAAACGGGATCAAGGCATTGGTGTGTGACAGCACGAATGTGTTTTCTATGCATCCCGGTCGTTCTGAGGCCACGTTAAAAGTCTCCATTGCCGAATTGATTGCGGATGCGCCTGCAATGGTTGTTGCGACCACATTCGCCAGCAACGTAGCGCGTCTGCGCACCTTGGCCGAGGCCGCGACCAGTTCAGGGCGATCCATCTGTTTGATGGGGCGGGCCATGCGCAAAATGGTGCAAGCCGCGCTGGAAACAGGTGTCTTGGACGATTTTCCATCCGTGGTCAGTTCGGATGAGGCAAAGGAAATCCCACGTCAAAATTTGATGCTGCTCTGCACGGGCAGTCAGGGGGAACGCCGCGCAGCAACGGCGCAATTGGCCAATGGTAAGTTTCAGGGCATTTCCCTGAAAGAGGGAGACATGGTGCTGTTCTCTTCCTCAACCATTCCCGGAAACGAACGCGATGTTATTCGCATCATGAACCAGTTTTCGGAACAAGGTGTTGATGTGGTCACCGACCGCATGGGCGAATACCACGTGTCAGGGCATGCAAACCGCCCTGATCTGATGGAAATGCATAAAATCATTGAACCGCAGATGGTGATCCCGATGCACGGTGAACACCGTCATTTGCGCGAACATGCCAAGATTGCGGAAAACGCGGGCTATGCGTCCCTGATTTGTGTGAACGGAATGATGCTGGACCTGTCTGGTAATCGTCCAAAGGTGACGGAATACGTTGAAACAGGACGCATGTATTTGGACGGATCAACCCAAATTGGTGCGCTGGATGGGGTGATCCGTGATCGTTTGCGCATGGCGCTTTATGGTCATGTGATTGTGACCGTGATCCTAGACGAAGAGGATGAGATGATCGGTGAACCGTGGTGTGAAGTGCGCGGATTGCCAGAAATGGGATCGTCCAATGCACCCCTTGTCGATGCGCTGGAAGAGGACCTAAGCCAATTTATCGGACGTGCAGATCATAAAACCATCACCAATGATGATAAGTTGGAAGAGGCGATCAAACGCATCGCGCGTCAAACCTGTCAAACTGAGATTGGTAAGAAGCCAGAAGTGTCGATTGTGATTTCGCGCCTGATGTAACTTCAGACGCGATTTTCCTCAAGCCACGTGCGGAAGATGCGAATTTGATTTGCAAAGGTATCTAATTTTTCTTCTGGCCAATCGTAAAAACACTCTAGCACGTCTGGCATCAAGGCCGCCTGCAATTTGCCAATCAATGCAGCGCCCTCTGCTGTCATTGAAACGCGTTTTTGACGACGATCTTTTTCGGTGCCTGAAACCTGCAGCAATCCACGATCTGAAAATTTTCTGATGATTCTGGTAACCGAAGGTTGTAAAACCTCGATCGTGTCGGAAATTTGACTGATGGTTTCTGCCATGGACCCATTGCGCATAATGTGATCCAAAACCGCATATTGCGGATAGGTCACGTCATGTGAACGAAGCAATTGCGCCAAGCGTGTATTATAACTTTGCGTCATGCACCCCAGTTCACTTGAGAGTTGCATGGCCATCGAAATTTGCATTCTGGCGTTCATGTTGAACCCTTGTTTAATCAGTACCTTGATCAAACATAGAAA
>JAAEZW010000160.1 GCA_018222665.1 Paracoccaceae bacterium | reverse complement strand
GCTTTATGGTTTAAATTCAATCTGCAAATCATCCCTGTCCCAGGCCGCAGGTGCCGTATTGGGTGCCGCCCGCGCGGTTGAGGCTCCCAAACGCGAAAAGCCCCTAATCGGGATGACATCGTTTGGCAAAACTATCCTGCACTATATGGTTACACTAAAGCCTGAGTTAGAGAAACGCGGGTTCGAGGTGGCAGTTTTTCACGCAACTGGAATGGGTGGACGAGCGTTCGAATCCCTCGCATCACAAGGGCAATTTGCGGCAGTGATGGATTTTGCACCCCAAGAAATCTGTAACCAAATTTTTGCGTCTGGGATCACAGCTGGACCCGATCGGATGACAAATGCGGGAAAGTCAGCGATCCCTCAAATCATTGCACCTGCATGCTATGATCTGGTGGATTTGATAGGCTGGCAAGATATCCCCGCAAACTTCCAAAATCGCGAAAGCCATGCCCATAACCGCTTGATCACCTCAATAGTTTTAAACCATGACGAACGTCGCCAAGTTGCCCGTGAATTCAATAAACGGTTGGCGGGGGCACAAAGCGAAACAACCTACATTCTGCCCACCCAAGGTTGCAACGAATGGGACCGAGAGGGTGCACCGCTACACGACAAACAAGGTTTAGATGTATTTATTCAGGAAACGCGCGATACCCGCCCTAAAAATGTCAAACTCATTGAATTGGATTGCCACATCAACGATCCTGAGTTTTCAGAAACGGCACTCTCTATTTTGGATAATTGGATCGCCGCGGGAGTAGTGAAGGTAGCTTAAACATTTGAAACGCTATTTTTAATGCAAAATGTATATGCAATAATTTCACTATTTCACGACTTCTCTGTTTATTTTTTCCCAGGTTCCAAGGTTCCAATCTGATCCAAAACCGCGATGTAAACATCCCGTTTGAACGGAACAATGGCATCGACCATTTCGGACTGGTCGATCCATTTCCATTCTGCGAATTCAGGATGGTCCGTTTCAATGTTAACCTGATCATCAGAACCCAAAAACCGCATGCGGAACCATTTTTGTTCCTGCCCCCGATATTTTCCGCCCCAAAGTTTATCCAACAATTCAAGCGGCAGATCATAGGAAAGCCAACCCTCGTTTTCTGCCTCGATCCGAACCAGATCGCGAGAAACACCCGTTTCTTCCTCGAGTTCACGCAGCGCGGCTTCTTCGGGGCTTTCGCCTGGGTCAATTCCACCTTGTGGCATTTGCCAATGTGGGCCCTTCATATCGATACGGCGCCCGACAAAGACCCTATCGTCAGAATTAACAAGCATTACGCCAACGTTCTGCCGATAGGGGAGTTTTTCAATTTCTTCAGGTGTACGTTTCATGATTACTCAGCACTAATTGCTGACAACCCGCGCAAGATATCAATTGCATAGGCCAACTGATAATCATCATCCCGCAGACGCGCGGCATTTTCTGCCTTTTCACGATCCTCTTCCAGCTGACGAATTTCTTCTTCACTTAGGCTGTCATTGGACAATGATCCACGTAGGTCTGCTTCGGAATTAAAACGAATACCTTCTTCCTCGTTTTCCGCATCTGGACGGCGGCGAGGCTGCTTCACGATAATATCAGGTGTAACGCCCAAATTTTGGATCGAACGCCCAGAGGGTGTGTAATAACGCGATGTGGTCAGTCGCATCGCAGCGCTGCCGCGTAATGGCATGACGGTTTGAACCGAGCCTTTGCCGAAACTTTGTGTTCCAACGATGATGGCACGACGGTGATCCTTTAACGCGCCGGCAACGATTTCAGAGGCAGACGCAGACCCCCCATTGATCAGTACAACAATGGGCTTTCCATCAACAATGTCGCCCGGTTTGGCGTTATAACGCTCACCCTCTTCTGGATTGCGACCACGTGTTGAAACAATTTCCCCTTTTTCTAGGAAATCATCCGCAACTTTGATCGCCTGACTTAGCAATCCGCCGGGATTGTTACGTAAATCCAAAACCAGACCGTTGATGTTATCCAATCCACCTGCTTCTTCGACCTGTTTATTCAGCCCATCTACAATATTTTTACGGGTGTTATCGTTAAAGGTTGTTACGCGCACCACGACACTGTTGCCTTCGGTACGTGCGCGCGCTGCGGTCAATTCGATGACATCGCGGGTCAGTTCCAGATCAAATGGCTCTTGCTCACCCTCGCGTACAATCGTGACAACGATGTCCGAGCCAACAGGGCCGCGCATCCGTTCGACCGCTTGGTTCAATGTTAGTCCCAGAACGCTTTCGCCATCTACATGGGTAATAAAATCGCCTGCTTCAACACCCGCATCAAATGCAGGCGTGCCATCGATTGGCGAGACAACTTTTACAAATCCCTCTTCCATTGTGACTTCGATCCCAAGACCACCAAATTCTCCACGTGTTTGGGTGCGCATGTCTTCTGCTGCTTTGGGCGCAAGATAACTGGAATGGGGATCAAGCGATGTCAGCATCCCGTTGATCGCGGCCTCGATCAATGCGCTTTCGTCAACTTCTTCGACATATTCCGCGCGAATGCGATCAAAGATATCACCAAATAAATCAAGTTGTTCGTAAATTTCCTTACGGTCATTTTCTGACTGTGCCAACACAGGACCCGCCAACTGAAATGACGTAACAGCCCCCAAAGAAATGCCCAGCCCAACTGCAATTAATGTCTTTTTCATCGTTTAACCCCGAATTCTTCGAACCACGTCAGTGGATTTTCTGGTGCTTTGTTGACACGTACTTCTATATAAATCGTTTCACCGCGCAAACCACCAGACTTATTAAATGTTCCAATCAAATTTTTTTCATCGAATATTTCACTAATACCCATAAGCCCGACGGGACTACCCGCTGGCAAAACTTCACCAATATCGCCGTAGACGGTACTCAGCCCAGCCAAAATGTAAAGGATGTCTTGTTGTGGTTCTAAAATTGAGACCAAACCGTAATCCAAAAGCGGCCCACGATATCGAATGGTTGCAGCGGTCGGGGTACGGACCAAAGCGTTGTCAGATGTTGCCACAACGATCCCGGGGCGCTTTATACCTGCGGCATCTGCCTCATTAAAATAGCGAATGACTTTGCCCTGCACTGGCATCGGCAGCGTGCCTTTGCGCGTGGTAATATCGGGTAGGCTCCCTTCTGCTTCATTTTTCGCGATCAGAGATAGACCATCTGCAAAGATATCCAATGTATCTGCCGCGGCTAACAAAATCGCCGTTTGTGCGGGATCTTCGACAAACCGTTTTGGCAAATCATCCCTGTCAGCAATCGCGCGCCCCAGCGCAGCGCGCGTTTCCTGTAGCGCGACAAGCCCCGCTTGTAGGTCCAGCGTGACCTGATATTGCAATTCACTTAGATATCGCGCCGCCTCAAGATCAGAACGCAGGGTGTGTACCTTTTCCTCTAGCGCGGGCAGTAGATCCGCAATCAACATTCCACCCCGTGCTGTGGCCATGGGGCCATCGGGGTGCAGCAATTCTGCCTGAATAGGGGATTTATCAATGCTCAACAAAACGCCTATCAATTCGGCATAGGCTTCTTCTTCTACCAACAGTTTCTGTTGCGCGCGTGCTTCAAGAACTGATATCTGGCGCAAACTATCACGCGCTAGACTTAAACTTTCTTCAAAACTAAGAATTGCATCTGTTAACGCTGAAATTCGATCCTTTGCCGATTTGGACCGCTCCAGCCTATCCCATGCATTATCAAGTGATTGCTGTGCCTGTCGTGCCTGAAATTCCAGATCACTTTGCGCAAATAGGGGTATCGCCGTCCAAAAAATAGCCGCGATCAAAATTCCTATGCGCGCTGCATACTTCAAACTAACAGGCTCTCTCCAGTCATTTCAGTAGGCTTATCAAGCTGCATCAAATCGAGCAAGGTTGGCGCCAAATCCGCAAGCCGACCGCCATCGCGCAGTGTGGTGTTTGCATCACCGCCCACCAAGACGGCTGGGACCAGATTGATGGTATGCGCCGTATGTGGTCCGCCCGTTTCTGGATCAATCATGGTTTCGCAATTTCCATGATCGGCAGTCACAATCATCGCACCGCCAGCATTGTCCAACGCGACTAAAACACGTCCCAATCCTTGATCAACAACCTCACAAGCTTTGATCGCCGCGTTCAGATCACCAGTATGACCAACCATATCTGGGTTTGCGTAATTCGTGACAATCAAATCATACCCTGCCTCGATCGCTTTAACAAACTGATCAGTCACCTCACCTGCAGACATTTCGGGTTGCAGATCATAGGTTGCCACTTTGGGTGAAGGTGCCATATAACGTGCTTCACCCTCTTCAGGCTGCTCTTTCCCACCATTCAGGAAAAACGTGACATGGGGATATTTTTCGGTTTCTGCCAATCTGAATTGTGACTTGCCTGATTTCGCGACCCATTCACCCAATGTATTAACGAGCTTTTGTTTCGGGAAACAGGTGCGCATATAGTGGTTGTGGGACGCTGAATATTCCACCATCCCCAACACCATTGACCACTGGGGACGGGTACCCACGTCAAATTCGTCAAATTCGGTTTCACCAATCGCGCGCAAAATTTCACGGGCACGGTCGGCGCGGAAATTCATACAGAAAAATGCATCCCCATCTTGGGCGCCTTGATAGCAGCCTAAGACGGTTGCTGGGATGAATTCATCGCTAACACCCGTCGCATAGTTTGACTTAATCGCCTCTTCCACGGTGTCAGCGCGCACTTCAGATACCCCATGCGCAATCGCGTCATAGGCGGTCGCGACGCGTTCCCATCTATTGTCGCGATCCATTGCGAAATAACGGCCTGTCACTGTACCAATTTGTACACCATTTGGCAGATCACCAATCAGGCGATCTAGGAAATCCGCAGCGGATGATGGCGCAACATCGCGTCCGTCCGTAATGGCATGCAAAACAACAGGAACGCCCGCATCGGTTAAAATACGCAACGTAGCGATAAGATGCGCAATATGACCATGTACACCCCCATCCGATATCAATGACATTACATGCGCACGACCACCTGTTTTTTTAAGCGAACCGATGTAGTCCATCAGCGCAGGATTGTTCGCATATGACCCATCCTCAATCGCCAAATCGATTTGCCCAAGGTCCATTGCAACAACACGTCCTGCGCCAATGTTGGTGTGTCCCACTTCGGAATTTCCCATCTGTCCAGTGGGTAGGCCGACATCACGTCCATGCGTGATAAGTTGCGTATTCGGGCACTGCTGCATAATGCGATCAAAGTTTGGCGTGTGGGCCAATACGGGCGCGTTCGCCTCTGCATCAGATCG
>JAAEZW010000159.1 GCA_018222665.1 Paracoccaceae bacterium | reverse complement strand
CAGGCTTCCCGCGTCAGCCACAGCGTGAAAAATGCGCAGTTTATCCCAATCCATCCCAAATGCTCCGTTTTTTGTCTTGATGACATGATTCTGTTCATGGTCATATCAAAGTACTAACATGACGCAGCGTCCAAAATAAATCTATAGCTTGGTCAGAAAAGCTGACCTATAATTTGGGTAACCGTTTGGGAGGTCAGTTGATGAGCACGTCGAAGATTTCGCTTAATGACAAATACGACATCGAAAAACATCAGGTGTTGTTAAATGGAACACAGGCCTTGGTGCGCCTGATGATCGCGCAAAAGGAACGTGATCGCCAAGCGGGATTGAACACAGCGGGCTATGTGACGGGATATCGTGGTTCCCCCTTGGGTGCGGTTGATTTTCAAATGAAACGTGCGGGCAATGTCCTGCCAGAAAATGACATCAGGTTCCAAGAGGGTCTTAACGAGGATCTGGCCGCAACCGCGCTTTGGGGTGCACAGCAGGCTGAATTGCGAGGCGAGGGGCGTTTTGACGGTGTCTTTGGGCTTTGGTACGGCAAAGGCCCCGGTGTAGATCGTTCTGGCGATGTGATGCGTCACGCGAATATGGCGGGTTCATCGAAAAACGGCGGTGTGATCATGGCCATGGGGGATGATCACACAGGGGAAAGTTCGACCGTCTTGCATCAATCTGATTGGGCCATGGTGGATGCATCCATGCCCGTTATATCCCCCGCGGGTGTCCAAGAAATATTGGATTACGGACATTATGGGTATGCGCTGTCACGCTTTGCAGGGGTTTGGGTTGGGCTAAAAACCATGAAGGACACGATCGAGGTGACATCCGTTGTGGATGGCAACCCACATCGAATGCACTTCAAAACTCCTGACATTGATATGCCCGAGGGGGGATTAAATATTCGTTTGGTCGATCTGCCTGTAGATCAAGAAGCGCGTCTATTGCGTCATAAAATCAGTGCGGCCGAGGCCTTTGCTCGCGAAAACCGAATAGACCAGCGGTGTCTGGGCCAAGCTGGTGCCAAAATCGGGATCGTCGCCGCAGGGAAAAACTGGTTGGATGTGCAACACGCGCTATCGGTTCTGAGCGTTGATCAGGATGAGGCCATTCGATTGGGCATCACGACTTATAAGGTGGTGCAAACTTGGCCGCTGGATAAAACCAGCCTGCGGGAATGGGCAGACGGGTTGGATTTGATCATTGTGGTCGAGGAAAAGCGCAAATTGATCGAACCGCAGATCAAAGATGCCCTGTTCCATGACGCCAATCATTGCCGCGTTTATGGCGGGGAAAAAGGTGCTTTTGGCACCCTTCTTTTCCCATCAGAAGGGGCGCTTGATCCCATTGATATTGCGCAATCCTTGGGTCAAATCTTTGTTGAAGAGGGATGTGGTGGTCAAAAAATCACCGATGGATTGGCGCAAATCGCAAATGCAAAGCACGCCGATAATGCCAGTGATATCGCCGCGCGCTTACCCTATTTCTGCGCAGGCTGTCCGCATAATTCATCGACCAAGGTTCCCGAAGGATCCCGTGCCTATGCGGGGATTGGGTGTCATTACATGGCGCAATGGATGGAGCGTGACACACTTGGCTACACGCATATGGGCGCCGAAGGGGCGAATTGGATTGGAGAATCCCTGTTTTCGAAACGCGACCATGTGTTTCAAAACATTGGGGACGGAACATACAACCATTCGGGCATTCAGGCGATCCGCGCGGCTGTCAGTGCGGGCACAAATATCACCTATAAAATCCTTTATAATGATGCTGTTGCCATGACAGGGGGACAGGGCAATGATGGGGCATTGGACGCCCCGCGGATTGCGCGTGAACTACAGGCGATGGGTGTTAAAAAACTGGTCGTCGTCTATGATTATAAAGAGGATTTGGACCTAGCCGCCTTCCCAAGTGACATCGAAAAGCACGAACGCGCAAACCTGATGACTGTTCAAAAAGAATTGCGTGAGATCAGAGGAGTAAGCGCCATTGTTTATGTTCAAACATGCGCTGCAGAAAAACGTCGCCGTCGCAAACGCGGCCTATTTCCCGATCCAGACAAACGTATTTTCATTAATACGGATGTTTGCGAAGGTTGCGGTGATTGTGGTGTGCAATCAAACTGTGTTGCGATTACGCCAGTGGAAACCGAACTGGGACGCAAACGTGCGATTGATCAATCCGCCTGCAACAAGGATTTCAGTTGCGTAAACGGTTTTTGCCCGTCCTTCGTAACCTTGCCTGGGGCAACACCGAAAAAGAAGGTGCGTAAGAGTTTTGAATTGCCTGATCTGCCCAATCCAACGGTGCCAACAATTCCCTCAGGTGAAACGTTTAACATCATTGCAACTGGAGTTGGGGGCACGGGTGTTGTCACGATTGGTGCCTTGCTGGCCCAAGCGGCCCAAATTGATGGCAAGGGGGCCGGCATGATGGAAATGGCGGGCCTTGCACAAAAGGGCGGTGCCGTTCACGTGCATTGTCGCATTGCAAATAGCCCTGCGGATATTTCTGCCATTCGTGTTGCAACTGGGGAATGCGATGCCCTGATTGGTGGTGATTTGGTTGTCAGTTCAGGTGCAAAAACCATCGGCCTAACATCCACGGGGCGCACGGGTGCGGTAGTGAATGATCATGAAATAGTAACAGGTGATTTTACCCGCGATACGGAATTCAAAATCCCAAATGATCGCTTGCGCCTCACGCTTGAGGCTCGGATCAAGGATAAACTTGCCCTGCTTGATGCGACAAAGCTTGCGGCAGATTTATTGGGCGATTCCATTTATTCCAACATGGTGGTGTTTGGGGCCGCATGGCAGATGGGCTTTATCCCCCTAAGTCATAATGCGCTTTATGAGGCGATTGCCTTAAATGGCGCCAAGGTCGAACAAAACCAACGCGCGTTTGAGGTTGGACGTTGGGCGGCGGAGTACCCAGAAGATACCCAAAAACTGATCGCGTCAGAAGTGGTTGCACTTCCTGAAAAGGGCGCTGACAAAATCGCCTATCGCATTGATCACTTGCGCGCATATCAGGGCAATCGTTTGGCCAAAAGGTATCAAAAATTCCTAGATAAGTTTGAAAACGAGCGCCTTCGTGATGCGGTTGCCTTGGGCTATCACAAATTGCTGACTTACAAGGATGAATACGAGGTCGCACGTCTGCATTTAACCACAGTGGAAAAGGCTAAGGAAACCTTTGATAATGTGGATCAGATTAGGTTCCATTTGGCCCCACCAATGCTGGGTGGAATGGATGCGAATGGCCGCCCGAAAAAACGCGAATTCGGTCCTTGGATGTTGCGTTCCTTTGCCCTCTTATCCCGACTGAAAGCACTGCGTGGTTCGCCGTTTGATGCGTTTGGTTATACGGCAGAACGCCGTATGGAACGGAGATTGATCAAGCAATTTGAAAATGATTTCATATCGCTAGCGCAAAAAATTAATCAGGAAAACATGGATTTGCTTGTGGAACTTGCTCTTCTTCCATTGTCCATTCGTGGGTTTGGTCCTGTGAAACAGGCCAATGAAGAAAAGGCGCAGAAACGGCGTGCAGAAATCCTCGAAGGCTTAAAACATCCAAAATCCCCATTGCAGCATGCCGCCGAATAGGCAAGTTCCACTGGAAAGTTAAAACAAGCTTCGTTATAGAGTGAGCATGTAAATTGAGCGCACAGACATGCCGAGCCAAAGACAAATCGCACGCGACATAAGTTATGCCTATTCCACGCAAACACTTAGCGGACGCGCCCTGATCAAGTTGATGGAAAATGCAACCGGGCGGGTAAGCCTGATCAAGCGCGCACGTGGCTACGAAGACGATGTGGCAAACGGAAATGATTTTTGGCAGGTCATGGTGCAACGTTACGGGCTGAACCTCGATATCGTTGGCGGCAGTTTGGACAATATCCCGCGGGACAAATCGCTGATTATGATTGCCAATCATCCATATGGTATTTTGGACGGTTTGATGTTGGGGCATATCCTAACACAAACACGCGGTGATTTCCGAATTTTGGCGCACAAAGTATTTCGCAAGGCCGAGGATTTGAACCGTGTCATCCTACCGATTTCGTTTGATGAAACGAAAGAGGCGGTCAAACAAAACCTAGAAACACGCAAAGTGGCCTTGGATTACCTAAATAATGGCGGCGCAATCGGTATTTTTCCGGGTGGCACGGTGTCAACTGCGGCAAAACCCTTTGCGCATCCGATGGATCCCGCTTGGCGGTCGTTTACGGCACGTTTGATCGCGAAATCGGGGGCGACGGTCGTTCCGTTATTCTTTGATGGTGCGAATTCGAGCCTGTTTCAATATGCCAGCCGCTTGCACTATACCCTGCGTATGGGATTGTTGATCAAAGAGTTTCGTGCGCGTGTTGATACGCCTGTACGGGTGGTTATTGGGGAACCGATTGATCCAAATGAAATAAAGGCGCGTGAAAAAGACGCGCGTGCGCTTATGGATTATTTGCGACAATCCACATATAGGCTGTCACCAACCCAGTTGAAGTCATTGGATTATGGCTTTGAATTTGAAGAAAAACATAAATCTTAGAAAGTAGTGCCATATGGCCGTTGGTATTTTTGATAGTGGTCTGGGCGGTCTAACCGTGCACAATGCTGTGTCTGCCCGTTTGCCTGATGTTCCCTTTGTCTATTACGGCGACAGTGCGCATGCGCCCTATGGTGTGCGCGACGCGGACGATGTGTATGATCTGACCACCCGCGCCGTTGAACGGTTGTGGGATGAGGGTTGTGATCTGGTGATTTTGGCTTGCAACACGGCCTCTGCGGCTGCATTGCGCCGTATGCAAGAAAGCTGGATCCCCACGGATAAACGAGTTCTTGGCGTTTTTGTTCCACTGATTGAGGCGCTGACAGAACGCCAATGGGGCGATAATTCGCCCCCCAGACAGGTCGGTGTACAAAACGTTGCGCTATTCGCAACCCCCGCAACTGTAGCCAGCCGCGCATTTCAGCGGGAATTGGCATTTCGCGCGATTGGTGTCGATGTCGAAGCACAGGCGTGTGGTGGTGTCGTGGATGCGATTGAGGACGGTGATTTTATTTTGGCCGAGGCTATGGTGCGATCGCATGTGGATGCATTAAAACGTAAAATGCCAAACCCAGAAGCGGCGATTTTGGGCTGTACCCATTATCCATTAATGGCGGAAACATTTGCTGATGCATTGGGCGAAGAGGTCAAAGTCTATTCGCAAGCCAATATTGTTGCAGAAAGTTTGGCAGATTATTTGGAACGGCATCCAAAAATGGTTGGCGCGGGTCAGGAAAGTAA
>JAAEZW010000158.1 GCA_018222665.1 Paracoccaceae bacterium | reverse complement strand
GTGCCGTGAACATCCCTATTGCCACCGGTGAACGGATGACGACAAAGGCGGAATTTGGAACGGTGCTGCGCACAGGTGGTGCGTCAATCCTGCAACCCGCATTAGGGCGTGCAGGCGGCATTTGGGAGATGAAGAAAACCGCCGCGATTGCCGAAATTTTCAATGCACAAATGGCACCGCACCTTTATGCAGGGCCCATTGAATGGGCCGCAAATGTACATTTGGCAGTGTCCATTCCCAACCTATTGATCGCAGAAACCATTGAAACCCGATTTCATGATCAATTGATCAAGGGCAGCATACGGGTGGACAACGGATATATCCCCGCCCCTTCGGCCCCAGGTTTAGGGATTGATGTGGACGAGGATTTGGCCCGGGCGCATCCGTTTACGGGCACAGGTCTGCACCTGATGATGCAGGACGATCCATGTGACTATCAAAACGGCAATGCGTTTCAAGGGGGCGCGCCGATAAAGAATTGATCTCAAAAAGCGAATATGTCATGGTGCGCCCAAAATTTATAACAGGCGTAACATGGCAATCGATTTAAAATCCCCTCCAAAGGAGATGGAAACAAACGCGGCACTTGCGGCGAATTTCCTGAAAACAATGGCGCATGAGGGGCGTTTGATGATCCTGTGCCATTTGGGATCAGGCGAAAAATCCGTAAGCGAATTGGAAGACATCCTTAACTGTCGCCAAGCTGCCGTAAGCCAGATGTTGGCCCGCCTGCGCGAGGATGGCATGGTTGACACCCGCCGCGACGGGAAAACCATCTTTTATTCATTGGCAAACAATAACACCGCGCAACTTATTGAATTGCTTTACGATATGTTCTGCGGCCCCAACGCGAAACAGCAGTAATCGTTTTAGACAGTGTTGGTAGATCACGCGCGGATCACTCCGCGCACGATCTTAGTGCATGACGTGGGTTAAGCGCGTTCCCACTGATTGATGTAGGCACCTAGCACCCCCCCGATGGCCGCGTCATCTGCCCCACCTGAGACTTGTGCAACAAGGCCGCGCTTTTTATCGTCCATCACAGACGCAACGTATGCATCAACCCCCGCATCGGCCAATGCCGCGTTGTATATGCGTGTAATTGCGCTTTTGCGCAGATCGGGTTTGAACACTTTGCCCACGGCTGTTTTCGGCAGCTCTGGCAAAATTTCCATATGTTTTGGATGGGCTGCACGTTCCGATACATTTTCTAGGCAGAAGGCCATCAACTCTGCCTCACTCACCTCGGCCCCTGCGACCAATTCGACATAAGCACATGGAATTTCACCCGCGTGGGCATCTGGCTGACCAATCGCACCAGCAAAAGCTACGGCGTCATGGCCCAACAGCGCCTCTTCGATCAGGGCGGGATCAATGTTGTGACCACCGCGGATGATCAAATCCTTGGCGCGGCCTGTGATCCACAGATATTTATCCGCGTCCTTGCGGCCCAAATCACCCGTACGCAGATAGACATCGTTGTAATACAGATCTTTGTTCTTGTCGGCTTCTGTATAGGTACTGCCCGGACGCACGCCTGGGTTCGCGATACAGATTTCGCCAACTTCATCCACACCACATTCCACCATTTCACCATCTACGGTTTTGATGACTTTGACATCTGTGTATGGGAAATTCAGACCGACAGAGCCAACCTTTTTTTCACCGTCAACAGGGTTACAAGACACCAAACACGTCGCCTCGGTCAGGCCATAGCCTTCAACAATTGTGACGCCTGTTGCCTCTTCAAAGCGGCGGAATAATTCCAATGGCAATGGGGCAGACCCCGAAAAGGATGTCTTTACAGTAGAAATATCCGCATCCACGGGACGCTGCATCAAGGCAGAAATCGCCGTTGGAACGGTAATCACAAACGTGATGCCCCAGCGTTCGATCAATTTCCAGAAATTGTCAAACACCCCATCCCCACGATAGCCAGCGGGTGTTGGGAACACCACATGCGCCCCAGATGACACCATGGCCATCAAAATCACATGCACCGCAAAGACGTGGAACAAGGGCAATGGACAGATCACTGCATCCTCTTCGGTGAACAGCAATGTGTCGCCCAACCAACCGTTGTACACCATCCCTGAATAGGTGTGCTGCGCAACCTTTGGCATGCCTGTGGTGCCGCCTGTGTGGAAATAGGCCGCCACGCGATCTTCGCGCAGGTCCTCAAAATCTAAGGTGGTGCTTTGTTGCGCCATCAATGCGCTAAAATCATAGATTTTTGCCTGATGCGACACCGGATTTTTCGGGCGGATCAGAGGTACAATCACTGATTTCGGGAATGTCAGATAACGCAATAGGTCAACTTCAATCACCGCTTTAACATTTGGGGCCGCGGCCACCGCTGCGGCCGCCTTTTGTGGGATATCGGTTTTTGGAAACGCCTTTAGCGTCACAACAACCTTGGCATTTGTTTCGCGCAAAATGGCAGCAATCTGATCTGCGTCCAACAACGGGTTGATCGGGTTTACAATCCCCGCAACAGCCCCGCCTAAAACGGACAGAACCGTTTCGGTGGCATTTGGCAGGATATAGGCCACAACATCATTTGGCCCCACGCCCAAGGCACGGAACATATTCGCAGTTTGCGTGGTTTTTTGATGCAACTCATTCCAAGATAACGTTTCTGCCTTATCCTTGGGTCCTGATGTTAACTGATAACTGACCGCAGGACGTGATCCAAAATTATTCTTGGTCCGCGTCAACAGCTCATAAAGTGTGACTGGCACATCGCGTTCCGCCCATGTGCACTCTTCTTCTAAGGCCCGTGTGTCTTCCAATGACGCCCACTGCATTTCGCCATTCCTCCCTGTTTTTTAGCTTTGTACCATGATGTAGAACGGGGTGGAAAATCAAGCCAAATTTAAGTCGCTGTAAGGTTAACTTGGGTCAAATCCTGCTGTAAATTGCAACTTGGCCAAACGGGCATAGAGCCCCTGTTCAGCAATCAGGCTGTCGTGCGTGCCTTGGGCAACGATTTTGCCCTGATCCATGACAAGAATGCGATCCGCCTTTTTCACGGTTGCCAAACGGTGAGCAATGACCAAGGTTGTGCGATCCGCTGATAGGTTTTCAACAGCTGCCTGAACCAAACGTTCGCTTTCTGCGTCCAAAGCGCTCGTTGCCTCATCCAGCAATAGGATGGGTGCATCCCGCAGGATCGCGCGCGCAATGGCGATGCGTTGTTTTTGACCGCCTGACAACATCACACCGCGTTCCCCAACATAGGTGTCGTACCCATTACGCAAGGCCGAAATGAAATCATGTGCCGCTGCGGCCTTGGCCGCGGCGATCACATCCGCGTCACTGGCCTCTGGTCGGCCAAAGCGGATGTTTTCCATGGCAGACACCGCAAAGATCGCCGCATCCTGCGGAACCAAGGCGATGTGTTGGCGAAAATCATGGCGTGCCATCTCACGCAAATTGACGCCATCAATTGTTATGCCTCCAACCTCTGGATCATAAAAGCGCAACAGCATTTGCATGATGGTGGATTTCCCGGCGCCCGAGGGCCCTACAATCGCCACGGTTTCCCCTGCTACCACCTGAAATGTGACATCGTCCAGCGCAACGGTATTGGGGCGCTGAGGGTAATGAAATGTCACCGCGTCAAATGTGATAGCACCAGAAACAGGCGTAGAGAGGGTTTGGGGTGCGCTTGGGTCCTGAACTGGGTCCTCGATCGAGAGCAATTCAACCAAGCGTTCGGTTGCCCCTGCGGCCCGCTGCAATTCCCCCCAGATTTCAGAGAGGGCGGCAACGCCACCCGCAACCATAATTGAGTAAATCAAAAACTGTACCAATGTGCCTGCGGTCATTTGATCGGTACGCACATCATTGGCACCAATCCACAAAACACCCACAACACCCGTAAAGACCAAAAAGATCACGATTGCCGTCATCCATGCGCGTGCGGTAATTCGACGACGCGCCACTACAAAACTTTTTTCAGACACATCATCAAACGATTTGCGCGTCAGCGTCTCATGCGTGAAGGCCTGAACCGTTTGAACAGCCCCAAGGTATTCAGAGGCATTGCCAGAACTGTTTGCAATCCAATCTTGGTTTTCCTTGCTCAGCTTTCGTAGGCGACGCCCCAAGGTAAGGATGGGAATAATGACGGCGGGCACGATCAACAAAACCAAACCTGTCAGCTTTGCCGAGGTCAGCAACATCATCCCCAACCCACCGACAAAGATCAACAGGTTGCGCAGCGCGATAGAAACCGATGATCCAATCACAGAAAGGATCAGCGTAGTGTCCGTTGTAATTCGGCTAAGAACCTCACCCGTTAGAATCGTTTCATAAAAACTTGGCCCCATTCCGATGACACGGCCAAAAACGGCCTTGCGAATATCGGTTACAACCCGTTCGCCCAAACGCGTCACCAGAGAATACCGCACCGCTGTTCCCAGTGCCAATAGCGCCGCAATCGCAATGGCCGCGCCAAAATACTGATCCAGCAATCCAACCTGTTCCACATTAAAGGTGTCGATCACGCGGCGCACAGCCAATGGAAAGACCAGTGAAATCGAAGCCGTGAGAACCAATGCAAGCAAAGCGGCAACCATAAGGCCGCGGTAGGGCCGCAAAAACGGCCACAATGCACGCAAGCTAGAAAGATTTTTGGATGTTGCGCGGTCGGCCTTATCGCTCATGTCTGCTCCGTAAATTCGTGCAATCCTTAAACGCGAAGGCCCCTTCAAGGTCAAGCTACGCGATCAAAATCGCGTCGAAATGTTCCGGCTAAGGCTTTCACACTTTTATATTGGCCCTCGCATGATACTAACTCTACCCTTGAAGGTTTTTGTGAACAGCTACCCGAGTTTTTGTTCAATTAACCAAAAGTGTTGAAATGTGGGTCTTTGCGTTCCATCAAGCCGCTTTTGTTAGCGGCTCTGCGACTTACCAATTGCTGTGGAGCAAGTGATCCAGGCTGTGCGCCTGTACCAGTGTAGCCAAAGTTATCCATCTGTTTGAGCAGGTGTGAAAATAACACAAATTAGGCCTCTCTTTGCAGGGGCTTTTTTTATTTCAAAGTGAAACTATCTGACAACTACGACACCTAGTGTAAGAACCTAGTATACAAACCTTGTACACAAACGATAATTACTGTGCATTTATCTTATTGTTTTTATTGGATTTTTATCCTTGGAGCGGGTAGCGGGAATCGAACCCGCACCTTAAGCTTGGAAGGCTCTTATGATACCATTTCACCATACCCGCTCAGGATTTGGGTTGTGTAGTTCAGAGATTTTTGAACGTCAATAGAGCAACCCCAACAAAACCCTGAAAAATTGAAAATT
>JAAEZW010000157.1 GCA_018222665.1 Paracoccaceae bacterium | reverse complement strand
GATATGGGGTTTATGCGTGTACTTGTCTAGGGATTTGGCAAATTAACCGCAGCCTTTAGCGCACCAATGCACGCATTCCGTTTTCGATCCCATTCAGGGTCAGTGGGTACATTTCATTTTCAAAAATGGTTTTGATCATGCCAATGGAATGGGTGTAGCCCCAATGCCGTTCGGGGATGGGGTTTAACCAAATATGCGATGCCCATTGTTCGCGCGCACGCTCTAACCATACCTGACCCGCCTCGGCGTTCCAATGTTCGTTTGCCCCCCCTGCATAGGCAATTTCATAGGGCGACATGGAGGCATCCCCAACAAAGATACATTTGTAATCGGGTCCATAAGTGCGCAGGATGTCATGCGTTGGGGTTTGTTGATCCCAACGGCGGTGATTGTCGCGCCACACCCCTTCGTACAGGCAGTTGTGAAAGTAGAAATATTCAAGGTGTTTGAATTCTGTGCGTGCGGCGGAAAACAGCTCTTCCACCAATTTGATATAGGGATCCATCGACCCGCCTACATCCAGAAACAACAATACCTTTACCGCATTGCGTTTTTCAGGGCGTGTTTGCACATCCAGATACCCATGTTCCGCCGTGGCGCGGATTGTGCCATCAATATCCAATTCCTGATCGGCCCCATCACGCGCCCATTTGCGCAGGCGTTTCAGGGCAACTTTGATATTGCGTGTGCCCAGTTCAATACTGTCATCCAGATTTTTGAATTCGCGTTTGTCCCAAACTTTGACCGCGCGTTGGTGACGTGATTTGTCTTGCCCAATGCGCACGCCCTCTGGGTTATATCCATAGGCGCCAAAGGGGGATGTGCCCGCTGTACCAATCCATTTGCTGCCCCCCTGATGGCGTCCCTTTTGTTCGGCCAAGCGTTCGCGCAGTTTTTCCATCAGCTTATCAAATCCACCTGCGGATTGGATTTCGGCCATCTCCTCGGGGCTGAGGTGTTTTTCAGCCAACTTTTCCAACCATTCACGCGGAATATCGACGGCGTTCAAAACCTCATCCGTGGAAATTTTTTCAAGCCCGGAAAAGCTTGCGGAAAAGGCGCGGTCATAGCGATCAATGTGGCGTTCATCCTTGACCATGATGGTGCGCCCAAGCAGATAAAAGGTGTCAATATCATAGG
The DNA here is from genome assembly GCA_018222665.1 of Paracoccaceae bacterium. Classification (GTDB taxonomy): domain Bacteria; phylum Pseudomonadota; class Alphaproteobacteria; order Rhodobacterales; family Rhodobacteraceae; genus HIMB11. The sequence goes on along the minus strand of JAAEZW010000157.1, from coordinate 4,193 downwards.
TTGCTAGCCCCGTATTAAGCGCCTCAAGAAACCCAAGATATTCCCGCAAAGATACGGGAACACCAGTGTTCCTAAGGTTTTCAAAAAAGGGCAAAAACATTGCGGCCTAGATGATTGTACGATCAGCGATGACAGTCAGGATAAGGCCCAATAGCCCAAAAGCAAGGGCATAAACAAAGGCATAGTGCAGAATGTCGGTTACTTTGCCTTTGCGTTTACGTGCGATTAGGGCGCCAGAAATCGCGCCAATCAATGCAAGAATTAGATACATACCTAGCCATTTCGACGGTTAAGCGGGTTCAATGCCTGAATTTCCCGCAGTTTGGTTTTCAGATGCTTTTCTGATCCAAACCCGTATCGTGCCCAGTTCAAACTGTCCAGCCTAACAATGCGTGCTTCACAGGCACGTCCCGTCAATTCCAAGGCTTCGGCACGTAGGAACATCAAGGTTGACAGCAATGCTGCGTTTTCTTCCTCATAGGCTGCGTCCAAATAGGGGGTAAGTGTCACAAGCGCCTCTTGGCCCTTGCCATATGCGATTTGATAGGATGCCAGCTGTACGGCGGTATGCGCCGCATATAGGTTTGTTTGCGTAGATTGACGAAACATTTTATCCGCGGCTTTGAACATGCGGAATGCCTCATCCGGGTTTGCACGCTGAACGATGCGTCCCATGGCAAAATAGCTAAAGCCCAAGCGGTGGTCATTGTATTTCGCGGCCTGCGCCAGGTTTAGGGCGCGCGTGGCAGCGCCCATGCGGTCCCCTGCGGGTGTTCCTGGGCCCAGTGCGGTTTGAATTTCCCTGATCCAAGCGCGGGATGTTGGGGGCAGGGCGCGATAGGCGACACCTTCACCTGCGGGATTGATACGGCGTAAAATTGCGGGCAAACGTGCGGCCACCTCGGCGCGGGTCATACCGCTGCGCAATTCGGGGGCATAGGTTGCGCGCAGCACCATCATATCAAAATCCGTGAGGATCGTGTGAATATTGTCATCATTAAAGACAGAGTTTGGCAAACGATACAGATCGTTTAGCGGGCCCAGCCCTTGGGCAAATTCCTCGTGCAGACAGTCGCGTATTTCCTGTGGGCCTGGCATCAGATGGAATAAACAGGGACACCATCCGCCGTTCCGTTTGTGCAGACCAACTGGTTTTCGCGGTTTTGCGAGAGGCTTTGAAATCCTCTAAATCAACGACATTTGGTGCTACAAAACATGCCGCCATGGGCAAAGTACGTTGAATTTGTCGGCGTGATACGGCGTGCACATTCACGTTCGCCTGATCCGCACTGGTGTAATAGATGTCCAATTTCGCCTCATCTTGAAGGCGGTGGATCAACCGATTTAATTCAGAGGGCAGGGATTGCGGTACCTTACCCGTTAGGCGGACGGAAATTGGCCCTTCAAATCGTGTGAATACGGGAAGGTTGCGGCCACTTTCCAATGAAAATGACAAATCCATAAAGTCCCGTGCTATATCTTTGTTTGACGCTGTCACCTTGCGGGATGGCGATACGGGGAAAGGGTTTGTTACAAAATCACTATATACGGACGAATTTTGCCGCGTTGTCACATCATCGTTTGATGCTGGCATACAGGCGCCAAGTACCAATTGAAAAAAACCAGGGCAGCTCGCTTCATACCGTTTTATTCCATCCTGTCACTGCCCATGCCGATCCCACATCAGCACAAGCACGGTTAAATGCAACACATTCCCCAATATGCGTGTTCGAGGAAAAGATATATTTAGCGAGTTGGACCAAATTGTGGCTCACTTTAGATGAATTATGATTTGATTAAGGTAACTTTAGTCATAATTCATGTGTGTCACGATGATCTATACGGATATGCGAATAATCCGTTAGCGCCGTGACATAAACGCCAAGCGTTCAAACAGTTGAACGTCCTGTTCGTTCTTTAACAGTGCACCATGCAGCTTGGGCAATAGGTTTCCTGCGTCCCGTTTCAGGTCCTCGGGGGTCAGATCCTCGGCCAGCAACAACTTTAGCCAATCCAAGACTTCGGATGTCGAAGGTTTCTTTTTCAACCCCTGCTGTTCGCGGATTTCATAAAATTGCGTCAGTGCCGTGGTCAGCAACTGTTCCTTGATATCTGGATAGTGCACTTTTACGATCTGGCGCATGGTGTCCTGATCTGGGAATGAAATATAATGGAAAAAGCAGCGGCGCAAAAAGGCGTCTGGCAATTCCTTTTCATTATTGGATGTGATGATCACCACAGGGCGGTTTTTTGCGGCAACCGTTTCACCCGTTTCATAAACGTGAAAGGCCATCTTATCCAATTCCTGTAACAGGTCATTTGGAAATTCGATGTCTGCCTTATCGATTTCATCAATCAGCAACACAACCTTTTGATCTGCCTCAAACGCGGTCCATAGTTTCCCTTTGCGGATGTAGTTGCCCACATCACGCACACGTTCATCCCCTAATTGACTGTCACGCAGACGTGACACAGCATCGTATTCATAAAGGCCCTGTTGTGCCTTGGTCGTGGATTTGATGTTCCATTCAATCAGCTCCAGTCCAAGTGCGCTCGCCACCTGTTTGGCAAGTTCGGTTTTGCCTGTTCCAGGCTCGCCCTTAATCAATAGGGGGCGTTCCAGCAAAACGGCCGCATTAACAGCAACGGTTAAATCTTCTGTTGCGACATAGTCTTGGGTGCCTGTGAATTTCATAATCTGTCCTCGATCTGTTTGCGCGCACTCTAACGAATGCTTTTTATTGCTGCAATCATCTGATTGTGTAGTGACATCCCCCTAAAGTTGCACTATTTGCAGGGCACGGTAGGCATACCGCAAAACGTTGGAGGACAACTGCATGTCAGATGTTGACCTGCATGGGGGGGCAGAAATGAAACAAGATAACTTTCTTCCTGACGACTATACGCCAGCAGAAGATGAACCATTTATGAACGACCGCCAATTGGAATATTTCCGTCGCAAATTGATTGCGTGGAAAAATGACCTATTGGAAGACAGCAAAGACACGATCGAGGGATTGCAAGGAAACGCGCGCAATATCCCCGATATGGCAGACCGCGCAAGCGAGGAAACAGATCGCGCGCTGGAATTGCGCACACGTGACCGTCAGCGCAAATTAGTGTCAAAAATTGACGCAGCGATCCGCCGTATCGACGAAGGTGAATATGGATATTGTGAAGTCACAGGGGATCCAATTTCGCTAAAACGATTGGACGCACGCCCGATCGCGACCATGACGCTTGAGGCGCAAGAGCGCCACGAACGTCGCGAAAAAGTGCACCGTGACGATTAATTCAAAAAGGCCCTGTTAACCGCAGGGCCTTTTTCTTCGTGCATGACACATGATGCTCATATCGCGATTGTGGGGGCTGGTATTGGTGGCCTAACGGCGGCGCTGTGCTTTCATCATTTGGGCTATCGTGTTGATGTATTTGAACAATCCCCCGAATTAAAAGAAGTTGGCGCGGGCATTCAAATCAGTCCGAATGCCCTGCGTGTGTTTGAAAAGCTGGGGCTGGATCAAAGGTTTAGGGAACAGGGGCTGCAGGCGCAGGCGATCCAACTGATGAACCATGCGCCATCGCGTGCAGTCGCCCGTCTTGATCTGGCGAAATCGCGTGCGCAGGGGGGCTATTATCTGTTTCATCGCGCGGATCTGCTGACGGTTTTGGTAGACGCCTGTGCAGATGCGGGTGTTCCTATTCATTTGGGACAATCAATTGATGGTCCAACATCCCTGCAACAGCACAATTTTGATTTGATCGTCGGGGCGGATGGGTTGCATTCGAATTTTCGCAAACTCCTTAACCCGCACAGTCGCGCTTTTTTCACAGGGCAAATTGCATGGCGCAGTGTGGTTGAAAATGTGATTGCCCAACCTGCTGAGGCCCGCGTTCATATGGGGCCCCATCGCCATATCGTGACATATCCCATCCGTGGGGGGCGAGATTTGAATGTGGTTTGTATCAAAGAACAAGCCGATTGGAGCGATGAGGGATGGAATCATCCAGATGATCCCAGCATCCTGAAACAGGAGTTTGGGGATTTTAGCGGCCTTTTGCCTGTCTTTGATCAGGTGCATACTCTGCACAAATGGGGATTATTTCGCCATCCTGTCGCGGATATTTGGTCCGAGGTGAATGTTGCGATTATGGGGGATGCGGCGCACCCAACCTTGCCGTTTTTGGCCCAA
>JAAEZW010000156.1 GCA_018222665.1 Paracoccaceae bacterium | reverse complement strand
CCCATGATCTTGCCATTCAAAGGAAAGTTATCCACAATATATTGTGACATTGACGCCCAAACTAAAGATTTCAAAAGACCCCGAAATGACAATTTCAATTGAATACGCATCTCCCAGACACCCAGAAATTCGCAACCTGTTACAGGCCAGCCATGATTTGATGGGCAGCCTATTTCCCGCCGAAGCGAACCATTTTCTATCCATCGACGCATTGTGTGACGCAGGCATTCATTTTTTCGGTGTGCGGGTTGATGGGGTTTATCGGGCCTGCGGTGCTCTGGCTGTGAAGGGGGGATATGGCGAGTTGAAATCCATTTTCACAGACCCCGCCGCACGTGGTCGTGGATTAGGGCAAAAGATCATTCAGCATTTAGAAGGAACGGCAAGGGATTTAGGGCTGTTACAATTAAACCTTGAAACGGGATCATTGCTGCATGATGCACATCGTTTGTATGAACGCGAGGGGTTTGTCCTTTGCGGCCCGTTTGGCGAGTATGAACCCGCCGAATTTTCTGTGTTTATGAGCAAAGACCTGACAAAGGTATAATTTGTCATTTTCAGCTTAGGCGATATATTGGTCAAATCATCAGACCAATAAGGCCCGTTCATGCCATTTGAAAAAATCACAGCAGGCAAGCTATCGCAGGCAGTCACACATCAGATCGAGGAATTGATCCTTAGGGGAATTTTGCGCCCTGGCGAACGCCTGCCATCTGAACGTGAACTGGCCGAACGTATGGGCGTGTCGCGTCCATCGCTGCGTGAGGCAATCGCGGATTTGCAGGAAAAAGGGCTGTTATCATCCCGCGCGGGTGCTGGAATTTTTGTGGCTGATGTTTTGGGAAATGCGTTTTCCCCCGCGCTTGTATCACTGTTCAGTGAACATGATGCGGCGGTGTTTGATTACGTTGCCTTTCGACGTGACATGGAGGGTTTGGCGGCAGAACGGGCCGCACGTCTGGGATCGGACACAGATTTACGGGTGATCCAAACCATTTACGATAAAATGGCCGCGGCGCACACAAAACGAAATCCAACCGACGAAGCGCAACTGGACGCCGAATTTCACCTTTCCATTATCGAGGCAAGTCATAACGTCATCATGTTGCACATGATGCGGTCCATGTATGAATTGTTACGCGAAGGCGTATTTTACAATCGTCAGGTGATGTTCCGACAACGCACAACGCGCGATGAATTGCTGAACCAACACAAGGCGATCAATACCGCGATCCAAGAACGTGATCCCACAGCCGCACGCGCCGCGGTTGAGGCGCACATGGATTTCGTAAAAGCGTCGCTTCAGGATTCAATGATTGCCGAACGCAACGAAGAAATCGCAAAGCGGCGCTTTGAACATGAGTTAAGCCGCGATTAATCAGCCGCGTCCGCGCAGGCGATCCCACTTATCGGCAAACCAATCACTGATACGTTCCGTTGTCGGGTCAATCTTGGCGCGGCGAAACCGCACCCAACGCACCCAAACCGCCCAAAATACACCCGCGAACACAATCAGAAACACGATGTTGAACCATGGGATCAACTGTACATCTGGCCCATCAACAGGCTTGACCTGGGTTGCATTTGGGAAAATCGACAGCAATTCGTTGCGCCAACCATAACTTGTCACGGCGACCCATTGGGGTGTTTCATCATCTGCCTTTGAAATCAGATCCGCTGCACGCGCCTGCAGGTTTGAGGTGTTGAATTTAAAATAGGGTGGCCACCCGAACCCTGTGTCTTCGTTGCGATAGACACGCGGGTTCCCATTGGCATCTGTCGTCTGAATGAAAAACACATCGCGGTTTGGGGTGCCCGCGGCACTTCCCGCATCTCCCGATGACCAAAACCAACTATTTGCGCCAGGATCGACACGTGTTTCATACGTATCTGTAATACGCACAATGTCCCGCTGAGGCAGGTTATAGTGTAAAACCGCCGCCAACAGCGTGATCAGTATCAGTCTAAAAATCCATTTAATCATCGTTATCCCCACTTACCTATCGCTGCATATAAGCAGTTTTGGGGCGACTTAAACCATCAAAACGGGCATTTTGCACGGAAGCGCAATCCTTTTCCGCTTTCTGGGTGGTTTATGCGCAACCCTTCAGAGTGCAACAAAAGACGTGGAAAATCCGCAACGGTTTCGGGGGCATAAAGCGGATCACCCAAAATCGGGTGCCCAATCGCCAAACAATGCACGCGCAACTGATGCGACCGTCCCGTTTTCGGAATTAGGCGCAAACGCGATTGACCATCTGCGACAGACATTCGTTTGTATTCTGTCACCGCGGGTTTTCCCGTTTCATGGCACACCATCTGCTTTGGTCGATTGGGCCAGTCAACGATCAGGGGCAAATCTATTTCACCTTCGCTTTCTTTAACCTCACCCGCAACGCAAGCCACATATGTCTTTTTCGTGCTGCGCGCTTCGAATTGCATCGACATTGAGCGTTGTGCATGCGCCGTCAGCGCAAAAACCATTACCCCAGACGTGTCCCGATCCAAGCGGTGCACCAATAACGCATCAGGAAAGGCGACCATAACACGAGACAGCATACAATCGGACAAATGCTCTCCTTTACCCGGGACCGATAACAACCCTGTGGGTTTATTCACGGCCACAACATGCGCATCTTCATAGACCACCTCAATCGGATCATTGGGTGGGTTATATTCAGATTGGAAGGGCGGCATGAAAACGGTTTCCTGAATGATAAAGGGTTTCTTTGCTTTAGCCTTCATAACACCGATCCTCAATCAAGATTTTCGTTGCAAGAATCGGGTATCTGCGGCAATCATGAAATTATTTCTGAAATTTTCACGGATAATCCATGACGATCCAAACCCAAATTGCGCAAAAAACACTTGGTGCAGATGTCCGCACCTTGCGCAAGGCGCGTGGCCTGACACTGTCTCAGATGGCGGAAAGCATGGGGAAATCCGTTGGATGGCTTAGCCAAGTTGAACGTGATCTTTCTACCCCGACAGCAGAAGATATCGCAGAACTCGCCAAAACACTGGATGTATCTGAGGCAATTTTTGGGCTTGAGGAAACCATCCCTGAAATTGAACAGGGGTACATCGTGCGTGCAAATGCGCGACGCGATATTTCAGAACGCCAAACGGGTTTGAGAGAGGGGCTACTCTCGCCAGATTTGACCGATGATTTTGAAATGATCCATTCGGTTTTTGAACCTGGTTCAAAAACGGCAGAGCCTGTTTTACGTGCCACTCAAGAAGTCGCCTATATCATCCAAGGTAAATTGGATCTGGTGATTGGCGGGCGTCGATTTACCGTCGGCGCGGGGGATAGTTTTCGCATTCGTGGCGAAATGTTTGAATGGTCAAATCCTTACCCTGATCCCGCCATCGCGATCTGGGTTATTGCGCCCCCGGTGTATTAAATGAGCATTGAGGGATGGTTCATATTCGCAACGTTCTGGGTGTTATTTGTGACAACCCCAGGCCCCAATGCCGTGAACTGCATCCAAACCGCCATTGATATTGGATTTCGCAAAAGCCTGATCTGTGTCCTTGGAATCTTAACGCAGGCGTGTCTGTTCCTTGGGCTTTCAGCCCTTGGGGTATCCGCGTTGATTTTAACATCCCCATTGCTGTTTGAAATCCTTCGTTGGAGCGGCGTTGTATTTTTGATTTGGCTTGGCATTCGAAACTGGATGCTGGCAGGGCGCCCGCGAAAAAACAGCATGGTTTCGCACAGAACGCTTTATGTGAAAGCGTTCCTAATCGCGGCGATAAATCCAAAATCCCTTGCTGGATATATCGCTGCCTTTTCCCAATTTGTGGAAACCGACGTCCCAATTGGAACGCAAATGTGGGTGATTGTCCCCACTGCACTGATCCTAACCACGCTAAGCTACACGGGCTATTGCGCACTTGGGGCGCACCTTGGGCGTCGCGCACTTGATCACATCACTAATTTCTGGATCCAACGCATATTGGCCGCATGTTTTGTCGCATACGGAATATTGCTTGGACTGGCTGCTAGATAAAACACGAAAAACAGGAGTGTATGAAAATGTCAGAATTTCCAACCACTGCACGCGTCGTCATCATCGGAGGGGGTGCGGTTGGCGCATCCTGCCTGTATCATTTGGCCAAAATGGGCTGGAGCGACTGTGTCCTTCTTGAAAAAAATGAACTGACTGCGGGATCGACATGGCACGCGGCGGGCAACGTACCAACATTTTCGACCAGTTGGTCAATTATGAACATGCAGCGTTATTCAACCGAACTGTATCGCGGTCTGGGCGAAGCGGTTGATTACCCCATGAACTATCACGTCACAGGTTCAATTCGTCTGGCACATTCAAAAGAACGGATGCTGGAATTTGAACGCGCGGCGGGAATGGGCCGGTATCAGGGCATGCCAATCGAAATTCTTAATCCTGCGGAAACACAGGAACGCTATCCATTCCTTGAAACGCATGATCTGACAGGGTCGCTTTATGATCCACATGACGGGGACATCGACCCAGCGCAGCTAACTCAGGCACTTGCCAAAGGTGCGCGTGATCTGGGTGCGCAAATCCTGCGCTTTACGCCTGCCACTGGGGTCAGCCGCGAAAACGGCGAATGGATCGTTCACACGGAAAAGGGCGACATTCGCTGCGAATACGTTGTGAACGCCGCAGGGTATTATGCACAACGTGTTGGCGAATGGTTCAAACCATATGGTGGCCGCACGGTTCCGATGATGGTGATGTCCCACCAATATCTGCTCTCAGAAGAGGTCCCCGAAATCGAGGCCTACACCAAAGAAACAGGGCGCAAACTGCCCCTACTGCGCGATGTAGACAGCAGTTATTACCTACGTCAGGAAAAGCACGGCTTTAACCTTGGCCCCTATGAACGCAACTGTAAGGGCCACTGGATGACACCAAACGATCCGATGCCCGATGACTTTAGCTTCCAACTCTATCCAGACGATCTTGAACGGATTGAGTGGTATATCGAAGACGCCATGGCGCGTGTTCCGCTATTGGGCACCTCTGGGGTTAGCCGTGTGATCAATGGCCCTATTCCATACGCACCCGACGGGCTACCGCTGATCGGGCCTATGCCGGGTGTGCCAAATGCGTTTGAGGCTTGTGTCTTCACATTTGGGATCGCGCAATCTGGTGGTGCGGGTAAAGTTTTGGCGGAATGGGTGGTCGAGGGACAAACCGAATGGGATATGTGGTCGGTCGATCCGCGTCGTTACACCGATTACACGGACCAAGATTACTGTGACCAAAAGGGCATGGAAGTTTATGGTCACGAATATGCAATGCATTTCCCATGGCACGAATGGCCCGCGGGACGCGACAAAAAAC
>JAAEZW010000155.1 GCA_018222665.1 Paracoccaceae bacterium | reverse complement strand
CATAGCGACGGATCGTGACAATGTTGTGATTGAGGCACGTCAGGAAGAGGCGCAGCAGGCGGTTGCAATCGCTGCTCCTACTGATGATCAGCCAGACGTCGAATAAGACGAACAAATATGAATTGAAAAAGGCGTCGCATGCGGCGCCTTTTTCTTTTTGCCTCTTTTCTTGGTGAAAAAATCGCTGCACAGTCGGCAAAAACACGGGTCCATCCATGACAGATAATCAACGCGGCGCGACGTTTATGATGCTTAGCATGGCGGCATTCGTTTTGAATGACACCTTTGTGAAACTGCTGGGTGGGCATATCCCGTTGTTTGAAATTTTGTTTCTGCGTGGGATCGTGGCGACAGTCGCATTGGTGATGATGTGTTGGTATCTTCAGGCGTTGAAATTTCAACATAGCGCACGCGATTGGACCTTGATGATCGCGCGATCCGCATCTGAAATTGCGGCGGCCTATTTCTTTTTAACGGCCTTGATTCACATGCCGATTGCGAATGTCACGGCGATTTTACAGACCCTGCCATTGACCGTATCGCTAGGCGGGGTGTTGTTTTTTAAAAATCCGATTGGCTGGCGGCGGTTGCTTGCAATTTTGGTGGGCTTTGGGGGCATGATGTTGATCGTGCGTCCAGGGAGCGATGGGTTTGATGTTTATTCCATCTATGTTTTGATCGCCGTTCTTTGTGTGACTGCGCGTGATTTAACAACGCGCGCGATATCCAAGGCGGTTCCATCGCTTTTTGTAACCTTACTCGCGTCGCTTTCGGTCACGGTCTATTCTGGCATCATGATGATCGGGGCCGATTTCACGACTATTTCTGGACTTGATCAATTCTATTTGCTGGCTTCGGCCTTCTTTATCATTGGTGGGTATGCATTCAGTGTTTTGGTCATGCGCGTTGGGGACATCTCGTTTGTGGCGCTGTTCCGATATTCGGCAGTCATTTGGACATTGTTCATTGGTCTGTGGGTGTTTGGCGACTGGCCCAATGCGCTGACGTTGCTTGGGGCGGCGATCATCGCACTGTCTGGTGGCTACACCATGCTGCGAGAGGCGCGCATTAGGCCTCGGTCCACATCTGTCTAATCAGATCAACATCAACTTTAAAGTCGGTTTTGAAATGGTGTTGTAGTTGGGCAGTGAGAGGCGTGAATTTGAAACGATCCAGCTCTCTTGCGGATGCTGAGTCGTTTGCATCATGAAATGATCTAAGGAACATGGGTGTGTCCCAATCGCTGATCACGGGCATGTGTTCGTCCAGTTTGTGATGACCAAAATTCATGATCGTATTCTTTGCCGATGTTTTAAACACCGCTGCTATTGCGGGGGTCCATAAATTTCGCACCAATTCCTCGGCCTGTAATTCTTCGACCGAAGGCCGGATCGCATAACCGCGTGCGTAGTCGAGGGCAAAGCGTGGTTTACTTGCATAGTCGATCTCGCCAGCCGTCGCATCGGTTTTCAAACGTTCAACAAATGTGCGATGAACCGCATCATCATCATCCAAACGAAACTGAATTGAATGCGCATGTGCGGCGTCCACATGATCCAGGATGACTTGCGCCGCAATCTGGCGATGTGGATGCGGGGGATAGGGCAGAATTTAATGTGATCCGCCCCTTTGGTCAGATCGTCCAACCGATCGCGGGCCCAGACGGGCAAATCATCGCCAATTAGGATCAGATACTGAAAATCCCTGTCAGTCTGAGCAAGGATTGAGGGCAGGTTTAGTGCCTAGAGTAATCGCAACCGATGTTTTAAGCGGGCCTCGTCATATAAAACGCCTTACGCTGTTCGGTGGTTTCATGTTCGCGTTGAAATCCGCCCAATGCGGAATATGAAAATTGACAAAGCCCAATCACTTGCATCTGATCGTTTTTCCCGCGATATGGTTCCGTAATATGGCAAAGTATCTGGGCAAAAGGGGCATTGTTCAACCATATATGAACAGAATATGAAAGCTTTCTGCTCAGATGTTGACAATGGTGCCGACTCTGCCTATACGCCCCCTATCTCGGAGTGGGGGTCGCCCCATCGCCGAACTTCATAATTGAAGTGGTCAAGATCCAGGCCCTGCCTCGATCCTCTGAAAATCGCCGCGTCGTTTCCGCGATTTGGGAACGCATGCGGTCTTTGTGTATTGCGGACGCGCGATACGCGACCTGAGCCGCACGGGACACCTCGTGCATGATATTTTAGTTTGAGCGAACGGGGAACTTACCGGAATGCCAACGATTCAACAGCTGATCCGTAAGCCACGGCAGCCAAAAGTAAAACGGTCGAAGTCAATGCACCTGGAGCAGTGCCCACAAAAACGTGGCGTCTGTACTCGCGTTTATACGACTACTCCAAAGAAACCTAACTCGGCGATGCGTAAGGTGGCTAAGGTCCGCCTAACAAACGGCTTTGAGGTCATCAGCTATATCCCTGGTGAAAAGCACAACCTGCAAGAGCACTCAGTTGTTCTTATCCGCGGTGGTCGTGTGAAAGACCTTCCAGGTGTGCGTTACCACATCCTACGTGGTGTGCTTGATACACAAGGCGTTAAAGATCGTAAGCAACGCCGTTCGAAATACGGCGCTAAGCGTCCGAAGTAAGAGGAAATTTGAATGTCCCGTCGTCACGCTGCTGAAAAACGTGAAGTATTGCCCGACGCCAAATTTGGTGATCGTGTTCTATCAAAATTCATGAACAACCTTATGATCGATGGTAAAAAATCCGTCGCTGAAAAGATTGTTTACAATGCTCTTGACCGTGTTGAGTCAAAAGTAAAGCGCGCACCTGTTGAGGTATTCCACGAAGCGCTAGACAACATCAAGCCTTCTGTTGAGGTTCGTTCGCGACGCGTTGGTGGTGCAACATACCAAGTTCCAGTCGAAGTTCGCCCAGAGCGCCGTGAAGCGCTTGCGATCCGTTGGTTGATTTCTGCGTCTCGCTCACGCAACGAAAACACAATGGAAGAGCGCCTAGCGGGTGAGCTACTTGACGCAGTGAACTCTCGTGGTGCGGCTGTTAAGAAGCGCGAAGATACACACAAAATGGCCGATGCGAACAAAGCATTCAGCCATTATCGCTGGTAATTCAGATAAGGCAGCTAAAAAATGGCACGCGAATATCCATTAGATCTATATCGTAACTTCGGTATTATGGCGCACATCGATGCAGGCAAAACAACCTGCTCTGAGCGTATCTTGTACTATACAGGTAAGTCACACAACATCGGTGAGGTGCACGACGGTGCGGCCACCATGGACTGGATGGAACAAGAGCAAGAGCGCGGTATTACAATTACGTCTGCAGCGACAACTACATTCTGGGAACGTACAGAAGATGGTGAAAACGCTGACACACCAAAGCACCGTTTGAACATCATCGACACCCCAGGTCACGTTGACTTCACAATCGAAGTTGAACGTTCATTGGCGGTTTTGGACGGTGCTGTTTGTGTTCTTGATGCGAACGCAGGTGTTGAACCGCAAACTGAAACAGTTTGGCGTCAGGCAGACCGTTATAAAGTTCCACGTATTGTGTTCGTTAACAAAATGGACAAAATCGGCGCGGACTTCTTCAACTGTGTCAACATGATCGAAGATCGTACAGGCGCGCGTGCTGTTCCAGTTGGTATTCCAATCGGTGCAGAGACCGAGCTTGAAGGTTTGATCGATCTTGTCACTATGCAAGAGTGGTTGTGGCAGGGTGAAGACCTTGGCGCGTCATGGATCAAAACAGACATTCGCGACAGTTTAAAAGACATCGCAGACGAATGGCGCGGTAAAATGATCGAAGCGGCCGTCGAAATGGACGACGACGCGATGATGATGTACCTTGAAGGCGAAGAGCCAGATGTTCCAACACTACGCAGCTTACTGCGTAAGGGAACATTGGAAATGGCATTCGTTCCTGTTCTTGGCGGTTCAGCGTTTAAAAACAAAGGCGTTCAGCCATTGTTGAACGCAGTTATCGACTATCTTCCCAGCCCATTGGATGTTGTTGATTACATGGGATTCGCACCAGGCGACGAAAACGAAGAGCGTAACATCGCACGTCGTGCAGACGATGCAATGCCATTCTCTGGCCTAGCGTTCAAAATCATGAACGACCCATTCGTTGGTTCATTGACGTTCACACGTATCTATTCAGGTAAAATGAACAAAGGTGACGGCGTTCTGAACTCTACCAAAGGCAAGCGTGAGCGTATCGGTCGTATGATGATGATGCACTCAAACAACCGTGAAGAAATCGAAGAAGCATTCGCAGGCGACATTATCGCACTTGCTGGTTTGAAAGAAACCACAACGGGTGACACGCTTTGTGACATTAAAGAGCCTGTCGTTCTTGAAACAATGACATTCCCTGATCCTGTGATTGAGATTGCCGTTGAGCCGAAAACAAAAGGCGACCAAGAGAAAATGTCAGCTGGTCTTGCACGCCTAGCGGCTGAAGACCCATCCTTCCGTGTTGAAACAGATATCGAATCCGGTCAAACGATCATGAAGGGCATGGGCGAACTTCACCTAGATATTTTGGTTGATCGTCTTAAGCGTGAATTCAAAGTGGAAGCGAACATCGGTGCGCCACAGGTGGCCTATCGTGAAACAATCTCTCACGAGGTTGAGCACGCTTACACGCACAAAAAACAATCTGGTGGTTCTGGTCAGTTCGGTGAGGTCAAGTTGATCATCACGCCAACTGAACCGGGCGAAGGCTATTCATTTGAATCACGCATCGTTGGTGGTTCGGTTCCAAAAGAATACATCCCTGGTGTTGAAAAAGGCATACAGTCCGTAATGGATAGCGGCCCATTGGCAGGCTTCCCAGTGATCGACTTTAAAGTTGCTTTGATCGACGGTAAGTACCACGATGTTGATTCTTCTGTTCTTGCGTTCGAAATCGCGGCACGTATGTGTATGCGTGAAGGCATGAAAAAAGCGGGTGCGAAACTTCTTGAGCCAATCATGAGCGTAGAAGTTATCACTCCAGAAGAATACACTGGTAACATTATTGGTGATTTGACATCTCGCCGTGGCCAAGTTCAGGGTCAAGAGCCACGCGGTAACGCGATTGCGATTGATGCGATGGTTCCATTGGCGAATATGTTTGGCTACATCAACAACTTGCGTTCTATGTCATCAGGACGTGCGCAGTTTACGATGCAGTTCCACCACTATGACCCAGTTCCACAGAACATCTCAGACGAAATTCAGGCGAAATACGCCTAATTGGAAAACGATCAGTCCTGCATGCGTAGGGCTGATCCTAAATTAACAGGAGGCCATGATGGCAAAGGAAAAGTTTGATCGCAGTAAGCCGCATTGTAACATCGGCACGATTG
>JAAEZW010000154.1 GCA_018222665.1 Paracoccaceae bacterium | reverse complement strand
GTCCTGGAAATTGTAGGATCGATGCAACTTTGAAGTAACGATACAAAAAAACCCAGCTCAAAGGCTGGGTTTTTTAATCTTACCAAAGCAATTTCTTAGTGAAGCTTGTCTTCAACGTCGCTGATTGCTGCGTCGATCAGTTTATTCGCGGCCGCAGCTGTTAACTGCGCTGCGATCACTTCACGGGCCGCACCGATTGCGACGTTTACGGCTGCGTCACGGACGTCTTTTTCCGCTGCGGCCTGTGCTGATGCTATTTGATCTTCTGCTGCGGCCATACGGCGGGCAACTGAATTGGACAAATCTGCTTTCGCTTGCTCAGCCGCTGCTTCTGCATCGGCTTTCGCGCTTGCTACGATACGCTCGGCTTGTTCCTGAACTTCTTTCAGCTTGCGTTCATAAGAAGCCAAAATGCTTTGTGCCTCATCACGCAGGCTACGGGCCTCGTCCAACTCGCTCTTGATGCCGTCAGCGCGCTGATCCAACATCTTTCCAAGCATGCCTGGCACCTTGAAATAAATCAAAACCAGAATGAAGCCGATGAAGCCAAGTGTTACGACAAAATTTGTGTTGCCCAGTGAAAAGAATGATCCAGACGCTGCATAAGCAGGGCCAGCAAGGACTAAGGTTGAAAGTGCTGCTAATATCCGCATCGCCTTATCCCTTTAAATGCGCGTCAACAGCTTTGTTGATCGCTTTTTCATCTGTTTTGCCACCAAGTGCCGCAACCAATTCCTTGGCTGTAGCTTTGGCAACTTCTTCTACACTTGCCATTGCATTCGAACGGATGTCTGCAATAACTGCTTCGCTAGCTTTCGCCTTTTCGGTAATCTCTGCATCCGCTGTTGCCATTGCTGCATCCAAGTCCGCTTTTATTTCAGCTTTGGTCGCCTCGACGATCCGTGCTGCTTCTGCACGAGCGTCGATCAATGCCTGCTGATAGGCCTCTTCAGCTGCTGCTGCTTTTGCCTTCAGATCTTCGGCTGCTGCGATGTCATTTGTGATCGTTCCCTGACGTTCAGTCAAAATCGTTGCAATGCGAGGGAGCGCAATGCGAGACAGAACGACGAAAATAATCATTAGGGTGATTAGAAGCCAAAAGATTTGGTTACTCATCCATTCGCCACACAATTGTGGCATCCCTATCGCGCTCCCATATGAGTCAACACAAGCGCTTATTGTTTCTGTTGTTGGCGTTGCCATGATGTCCTCCGTCGGAACCTAGATAAACTGGACAAGCGTTAAGTTAAGCTTGTCCAATTGTATGGCTTAATTCCGCACGAAATTAGACTGCGAACATCAAGAGAAGTGCAACAAGGAATGAGAAAATACCTAGGGCTTCTGCAAACGCTATACCAATAAACATAGTTGCAGTTTGGCCAGCTGCGGCTGAGGGGTTTCTCAACGCACCTGATAGAAAGTTACCAACTACATGGCCCACGCCAACCGCTGCGCCTCCCATCCCTGTACATGCTAAACCTGCGCCTACATATGCGCCCATTTGTACGATATCGCCTTCCATTGGCTTTCTCCTTGAGTTAAATCTTTGTAATTAGTGGTGAGGGTGAAGTGCATCCTTGAGATACACACAAGTTAAGATTGCGAACACATACGCTTGTATGAAAGAAACCAGCACTTCCAGCGCGTAAATTGCAGTGATTGCTACGATAGATAACGGTGCAATCAGTGCAACGCCAGCGAACGCAGCGAAAACTTTGATAACTGCGTGACCAGCCATCATATTGCCAGCCAAACGAATAGAGTGACTTATTGGTCTGACGAAGTATGAAATGACCTCTATCAACGCTAAGATTGGTCTGAGTGGAAGTGGCGCAGAAGAAATCCAAAAGAGCGAGAGAAAAGATGCTCCGTTCTTCACAAAACCAAGGATTGTTACTGACAAGAAAACTAGCATTGCCATAACCGCGGTAACTGCGATGTGAGATGTGGTCGTAAATGACATTGGCAGCAATCCGGCAAAGTTAGCACATACAATAAACATGAACAGGGTCATAATATATGGAAAGTAAGCCACGCCGTCCTTACCAGCGACGTCTTCGACCATTTTGTAGACAAAACCATAAGCCAGCTCAGCTAAAGACTGAGCTCGTGACGGTACAATTGACCGACGTGAAGTGGCCAAAACAAGTAATACGATAACCATCACAACTGAAATCATCATCCAGAATGCAGCGTTTGTGAATGTGTAGAATTCGATAGATCCGCTACCGAAAAATGGCTTTACAATGAACTGGTCCATTGGGTGAAAGACCAAACCTTCAGACTTTGCTTCGCTTGCCACGTTCTCACGTCCTTTTATCATCTTCGGTCGCAGATGCGTCCGTAGTTCCACTTTGGATTTCCCTAGCTGATCGCATCATTGTTTTGATGCCAGCTGCAAAACCCAGCAATGTAAAAATTACCATCATAAATGGGGAAGACCCGATGGTGATATCCAAACCATATCCAATTCCAAAACCGATCCCAAGTCCTGTGACCAGCTCCGTTACCATTCGCCAACCTATCTGCGCCGCCGAATAATGCTCTTCTGTTTTAGGAACATTATCATGCACCTGCTTCGCCGCGTCGATCCGCTCTTCAAGATGTTTGAGAGGGTCAAAATCGCGATCTGGCTCCAATACATGCTCCAAACTTTCACTCGTGCGTGTAATAGGCTGAAGTTTTAACTGAGTCAACCGACAACCTGACGCATAAGAGCTTTATCTATCTCATTGTTTCTATTGTATATTTATTAAATCACCAAAATCTATCTTCCACCAAGAGCACTTAATTTTCTCACGAATGGTTAGTTTTACATATTCAACCGTTTGGTTTATTATTTTCTCACTTTGCTCGGATGGCATTGCAGACAGTGGACCAGATGCAGTATTAGTGTGACGGTACCTTGAATTAAATCATGCTCATGTCCACCACAAAAAAAATTGATTTTATTTTTGCCTCGCTTGCCGATGCGACCCGGCGAGATATTTTGATGATGCTGCTAGAAGACGACATGGCAGTAACAGATGTGGCTGCGCCATTTGACATGTCACTGGCCGCCATATCAAAACACCTTGTGATCCTGACCAGGGCGGGCCTGATTTCCCAGGAAAAGCGCGGGCGCGTTAAATGGTGCAAATTGGAACCCGACGCGATGCGTGATGCGGCGGTTTGGATGCAAAGTTTTGGACAATATGATGCGCTGAATATCGACGCGCTTGAGGCGTTTTTAGAGACTCAAGACCTGTCCGTCGACACACCGTCTTAGGTCCAATTCTCTTTCGCCCACTTTTTGATGTGTTGGATCATCGCCTGCAACTTAGTCATTTTATGCAGGTCCATGTGCGTGACCAACCAAATGTCATCCCCCCATTCTGCTTGTTCAGCCATCGCCAATTCAAGTCCCAGTTCCGCGGCGCGCGCCTGACTTAAAAACCCCAAGCCAACACCCGATTGAATGGCCAGATCATGGGCCGTTATACTGGTTGTCTGCATCACTTCACGCGGTGGGGTGGGTAACCCATGCAGCCACCGCGCAAAGGGCGCTCGCACGCTGTCACCGATTTGCATCACAAACATGTGTCGCGCCAAATCTTCTTCCGATTGCGGTTTTCCATGCGCTGCGAAATACTCTGGACTACCATAGATCGCATTCCGAAACCGTCCCAGTGGGATCACGATATTATCCGGTTCATCTGGCATCTTGCCCAACCGGATCGCCAGATGAGCCTCGCCATATTCTAGCTTGAACACACGTTCATCTGATAGAATGCGCAAATTAATATCGGGATAGGCTCCCAAAAAACTGGCAAACATCGGATTAAGCTTTGGAGTAAGCACCGACAGGGTCGTTACCACCAATTCACCAGAAACGCTATCGCCTTGCCCCCGTGCCCGCGATGCAAACTGTGTAAATTGTTCTTGCGCAGTTTGTGCAACGCGATACAAATCTTTACCCGCTTCGGTCGCGGAATATCCTCTTGGGTGACGCTGAAACAGTTTCACCCCCAACCGTTCTTCAAGGGCATCTATGTGACGGATCACAGTCGCATGGTGCACACCCAGTACTTCTGCCGCGCCACTCACTGTTCCAAAGCGCGCCACATAAAGTGCTGTTTTCACTTCATCCCAATTGTCCATGTCGAAACCCCTCGACTAAGGTTGCTAAACCTATGCGCAGACACGTCATACGACATCAGTGCATAATTGCGCAATCTATGTGCAATATCACACACAACTAAAGTAACTGAGATTAATTCTCAACGTCATTTTGTCAGGGTAACGAGTTATTAGCTTGTCATTACAACGATAATCCAATCCAGCGCGTCAGTAATTATTATCGGCGCTGGTATTCTTGGTACGCTTTGGGGAAAGCGTACAGAACAACGCATAGCCTTGACACTAACGGAATTAGAACGGGTTGACTTTTGTCCCTGTTTTAGTTAACTCGCATCAAAATTCATCCGGAAGTGTTATACCTTCCGGTCCTTGCTCATACCAAGGATCGCCCCCCGTCAGCGAGTTTCGCCCACGGGGGCTGTTCTATATTGGGCCTTGCGCAATTATATTGGCCAAAGACGAAAGGAGCCAAGACATGTTTGAAAATCTGTCTGAACGCTTATCCGGTGTCTTTGACCGGCTAACAAAACAAGGTGCATTGTCCGAGGATGATGTAAAAACCGCCCTACGTGAGGTGCGTGTTGCCCTGCTTGAGGCGGACGTGTCCCTACCGATTGCGCGCGATTTTGTGAAAGCTGTCCAGGAAAAGGCAACAGGTCAAGCCGTTACGAAATCGGTCACACCGGGCCAACAGGTCATCAAAATCGTTCATGACGAATTGGTGCACTTTCTGAAGGGCGATACCGACCCTGGTGTTCTTAAGGTTGACAACCCCCCTGCCCCGATTCTGATGGTGGGCTTGCAGGGATCAGGTAAAACGACAACCACCGCCAAATTGGCCAAGCGACTAAAAGAAAAAGAAGGCAAACGCGTTCTTATGGCGTCCTTGGACGTCAATCGCCCTGCCGCGATGGAACAGCTGCAAATTTTGGGCGCGCAGATTGGTGTGGATACCCTGCAAATTGTAAAGGGCGAAGATCCCGTTGCCATCGCGAAACGCGCCAAAACTCAAGCGTCCTTGGGCGGGTACGATGTGTACATGTTAGATACCGCAGGCCGTTTGCACATTGATCAGGAACTGATCGCACAGGCCGCAGCTGTACGCGATGTCGCAAACCCACGTGAAACGCTGTTGGTGGTGGATGGCCTTACGGGTCAGGACGCTGTAAATGTAGCGACCGAATTTGACGATAAAATAGGCGTCAGCGGTGTTGTCCTAACG
>JAAEZW010000153.1 GCA_018222665.1 Paracoccaceae bacterium | reverse complement strand
GTGGCCAACATGCGGAAATCTTCATCCTTGCGCTGCAACTGACGGGGCGCGGGGACGTGGTTCACGATCAGATCGAACAGGGCTGACAAATCCTTGCGCGGGCCGTCCAATTCATGATCTGCCCAGCCTGAACGGCCTGATGCGTACATGTGTGGGAAATCCAACTGATCATCGGTGGCATCAAGTGCGGCGAACAAATCAAAACATTCGTCCAGCGCGCGATCCGATTCTGCATCGGGTTTATCAACCTTGTTCAACACAACAATTGGGCGTAATCCCATGGCCAGCGCTTTGGATGTCACGAATTTTGTCTGTGGCATGGGGCCTTCTGCAGCGTCCACCAGTAGGACAACACCATCCACCATGCTTAGGATACGCTCAACCTCGGCGCCGAAGTCCGCGTGACCTGGAGTGTCAACAATGTTGATACGCGTGTTTTTCCATTCAACGGACGTACATTTTGCCATGATCGTGATGCCACGTTCACGTTCCAATTCGTTGCTGTCCATCGCGCGTTCAGCCACGGCCTGATTTGCGCGGAAGGCGCCCGATTGTTTCAGAAGTTCGTCAACAAGGGTGGTTTTACCGTGGTCAACGTGCGCGATAATCGCGATATTGCGAAGTTCCATATGCAGGATTTACCTAAACTAGTGATGTTTGGGCATCGCCTATCCGCAAAATGGCTAAATTGCCAGACCCTATTGGGTCGCAGGGCAGGTTTCTTTGCACTGCGGATATATTAAGTGGATTTAGTGGTTCAAATGAATGTTGAACGCAGATCGCAACGCGGTTTCGGTTTCTGGATCAAACCGCGCGTTTGAGGGTTCGCTTAGGATTGCTTCTTTGCGTTGTGTTGCATTGGCCAATAGGTCGGGTTTTCCGTTTTCCACCCACTCCTTGGGGCTGCTGCGGTCACCAAGGGCGGGATAGATGTATTCGGTTTGCATGAGTTTTAGCGTCTGATCCGATCCTAGATAATGTCCCGGTCCTGTCAGGCAGGTTTCGCGGATGACCTCAAGGCTGACGCTGTCTTCGGTTACATCAATCCCCTTTACGCAGCGCAGCGCCTGACCGATGATATCATCGCCCAAGATCAGGCTTTCGTGACAGAACCCCAATAGGGACGCGTGCATCCCTACGGATTCATACACCATATTCAACCCCGTCAAACCCGCCATTAGGTTTGAATTCATCTGTTCCCAACCGGCTTGCATATCGGGCAGTTTGGCATCGGCGATCCCCGCCGCGGCCCCACCCGGAATGCCGTAGAATTGGTGCATTTGGGCACATCCCGCCGTTAACAGGGCCTGTTCACCACTGCCCCCTGACATGGCACCTGTTCGCAGATCGGAAACAAATGGCCACGTGCCAAAGATTGCGGGATGCCCGGGTTTAATTGAATGCACATAAACCAATCCCGCCAAACATTCGGCCACCGCCTGAACAATTGCGCCTGCGATTGGGGCAGGGGCGGTTGCGCCTGCTTGTCCCGCGCTGAGCAACAAAACGGGCATGCCCGCCTTGATGCATTCCTCCATCACCTCACAGCTTTCGGTGGCGAATTTCATCGGCGGAACAACAAAACAGTTTGAGTTGGACACAAACGGACGTTCTCGCCATTTGTCCTCTCCCCCTGCCATGATGTGCAGCATTTCAATGGCATCTTTGACAAAGCTGGGTTCGGTAAAGGAGGTGCCGACGTGTTTCTTGGTTCCACTGCAGCAGGCATAGATCGTATTCAAATCCATTTCGCGATTATCAAGGATATCGCGTGCCACCATGGGGCGCTGTAGAAAATGGATATTGTCCAGCCGATCCGCAATGCGGGCGGCGTCATGCAGATCTTGTAATGTACTGTCACGGTAATTTTTTCCGTCCACATCCACCATATGTACGGCCGCACCCGCTGTGCCGTAATGCACGCGCGTTCCGCCCAAGTTCAGGTCATGTTTTGGATCACGACCATGTAATGTGATTTCACGGTTGGCCGAGGCTAGCGCATCTTCGACCAATGAACGGGGAAACCGCAGGCGTCCATCATCGCCCAAAATCGCACCCGCGGCCGTCATGTAATAAATGCCGCTTTGTGGTGCTTCCGACAGACCAATTTGTTCCAGCGCGTCAAGTGCGGCTTGGTGAATACGCTCCATCCCTTCTTGGGTCAGGGGGCGATATTGGCCCCCTTCTAAACCTGCACGAACGGGGCGCAAATGTTCGGCAAGCGGGGCTGAGCGGGTTTGACGGCGGGCATTTCTGCCGCCTGCGCGACGAGGGGTTTCTGATGTCATGGTAATGTATCCGATTGGTAACGAGTTCTGAAGGAGAAAGGGTTCAGAACAAAACAGGTGCGCCACGTGCTGCGCGGCCACGGCAGGCACCGATCACAACGATCACAAGCGTATGTTTAGAAGTCATAGACTGCATGGTCACCCCGTGTGTTGTCCAACAGTTGGGGCGAAGCCATAGAATCGTCTAGTCGATTTGCGACCTATGTCGCATTTGGGCTATTCTGTATTGCAATCTTAATTCCCATAATCGGCTATGCATTTTTTATAGGTGCAATATTGTATTTCGCTGTCGCGTTCGAAACTATTGGCATCTTCCTCGACGATTTCTTGATAATTCTCGTACACTCGGCGCATTTCTTGTTGGTAGACGTTTTTCCGGCCGTTAAACCAACAGGTTGATTTTCCAGTAGGGCGTTCTTAGATGCGGGTGCGGTCACGGACGCGCAATTCGATTTTTTTGAGAATTTTTTTGTTCCAGATGGTAGCGCAGTAATTCTTGGTTTCCCTCGTGAAAGAAGCAATAAGTATTATCCTTATGGTTAGGGGCCAGGTCATTGGTGTGCAGGGGGTTAACCTGAAGCCACCAATAGCGAATACCCACATTGCACAAAGAAGAGTATCCCCAATGGCGCAAGAAACACCAATCGAACAGCAAATTCGCATTCTCGTCGCAGACGACCATGAAATGATATTGGACATTGCGCGGATGTATCTGGATCAACAGGGTGATATGTCTGTTGTCACCGTGCCGGATCTTGATGCTGCTTTGAATGCTTTTCGTGAAGAAGGGCCATTTGACGTCGTTATCCTTGATTATCAAATGCCGGGTATGGACGGCCTAGCAGGATTGCAAAAAATGGTTTCGCTTGCCGGAGATCTCCCCGTTGCGATTATTACAGGTAATGCAACGCGCAACCTGATGAACCAGTCACTAGATGCGGGTGCGGCAGGGATTATTTCAAAATCGCTACCGATGAGATCCTTGGCTAATTCAATTCGATTTATCCATTCTGGTGAAACGTATTTGCCGCTTTATTTGATGCAGGATGAGCCAAATAAAAAAGCCGTCGATTCAGGCCCGTTAAGCGGGCGTGAAATGACAGTGCTCGGACACTTGGGCGAGGGGCGAAAGAATAAAGAAATCGCAAGTACACTGGGCCTATCTGAAGGCACAGTTAAAATGCATGTGATGTCGATTTGTAGAAAGCTAGAAGCAACAAATCGTACGCAGGCTGTTGTGATCGCACGCGATATGGGTTTGTTATAACCCTTGATGCACATGTATTATGACAATCGAACAATTGCGCTAGCTTGCGTGTGGTTTGCAAGGCGCGACTTGTTGTTTCGTTCTTAACGCTTTTACAAGATAGTAATTTAATACCTCCAGGCCGTTCGCGTCTATCCGTTATTTCGCCTCTTTGATCATTAACGACCCAATGTGACAGGATGTAAGCAAGGGACATGCCAAATAAAAAACGCCCACTGTGTGCAGGCGCGTTTTTCAAGAAATTTGCAGCTGATTTTATAGATGCATAATGCCTGAACGCATTTGACGCTTCGCAGAATTTTCAGAGGATTTTGCGAGCCAAAGCAGAGTGAATGTGATTATACGTACGAACATCGTCTGCCTCCTTATTTCAAGAAGGCAGATACAGGTGTCAGCGCAAGTGTGGTAGCCAGATAATCTGCATAACCGTTATGCAGGGAATGCAGATTATCGTTTGCGAAGCTTAGAAAATAATCCAGTAGAGAACAACAAGAACCGCAACCGCGATCAACATTTTTGTGGTTCCTGACATGCCACCCGCCTCTTGTGGGGCAGGGGCCACCGGTGCGGGGTCCGGTGTTGGAATTGATGCGGGCGCAGGTTCCGCTGCGGGCTCTGGCTCTGCGGCGGTCACGAATTCTGGTGCGGCGCTTGGGGCGGCATCGGCACTGTCATCGGCAGGTGCCTGATACTTCCAATCCAATGTGCGATTGGCCAAATCCTCTTGTCCGGCAAGCGGTGTGCTTGGTTTAATGCCTGACCCTTCGCCCGATCCACCACCAGATTGCGCATCCAGAAGGGCGACCAATTCATCTTTTTTCAGGCTCATAGACGCGTCAACGCCAAAGGCTGTTAATTCCTCAACTAACTGAGCTTTGTTTTTTTTACTGTTTTGTGTCATTCCGTCTCTCCCCTGTTGTCTTTCGTTTTTTTGACGGCTTCGTTTCGTTTTATACTTAGACGCTAACACGGATCAGAAATAAAACAATACGCGACTATGGTTGCATATGGGGGTTGCATGTGGGCGTTGATTTTGACGCAACACCGTTACCAAACTTCGGGATCAATGCCCTGTTCAGCCAGTTTGGCGAATTTACCTTGCAAATACCGTTGAAACGATTTTTTTTCATATTCGCCTGTGACGACGTATTCGAGCGCTGATAAATAATGAAACGGTTTCAGATAGCCAGGCAGGCGAAATACCTCTTTGGCGGCCCCCTCTGCGTTTCGCGTGTAGATCAGTGTTGTTGGTGTGAAATGAATGCCCTGACTTTGGATCCAATCACGCTCTTCCATGGCTTCGTCGTCAAATCCAACCACTTCTCTTGCGCCCCAAAGGTCCAATTGCAAAACCAAGGCATGTTCATTCAGGTAATCGGTGATCTCGCTGCGTTTGAAATTCACCTCATGCAATTCGCGGCAATAGGGGCATCCAGCCTGTTCAATTAGGACAACCAAAAATTTATCCTCCTCCGCGGCCTCTTGGACATCATCGGCTAATTCTAAGAAAGACTGATGAAACCAGGGTTGTTTATGTAAACCATCGTCCCCGACCTCGGCCAAAACCGTTTGGGGCAGCAGATACAGCAGCGCTGCAATTATTGGGAATAAACGCTTCATTTTCGCCTCCATTTTCAAGAAACATACCACAAAATTGGATTTGCGTCATTCACGATGACGCGATGTCCTACTGGATACGGGCAGGGCTGTGTTTTAGGCTGAACCAAAAAAAGAGGACGGCATGGATCAAACTGTCATTGATAAGATCAAAGCAAGCTTTGCGCGCCAAAGTTATATGA
>JAAEZW010000152.1 GCA_018222665.1 Paracoccaceae bacterium | reverse complement strand
GCGTAATAAAGCGTGTAACCCCACCCATAGGTTGATCCAAGCGCACCAGAAATCATCAGTTTCAGCGCGGCTTGGGGATCTTCGCCAATGCCCACGATGACGGCCGCGGATAGCAAGGCCGCAAGCAAAAGCGACACAAGTGGAATTAGAATGACATCGGCCCAGACTGGCATTTTTTGCATCAGCTTGCCTCCTCTGTTACGCCGGCCATTAACAGCCCCAATTCGCGCTCATCCGTATTTTGTGGCAGGCGTTCGCCCATGATATGACCATCAAACATGACTGCGATCCGATCGGACAGCGACAGGACTTCATCCAATTCAACAGAGACGAGCAAGACTGCTTTGCCGCGATCCCGCAGCGCAATGATTTGTTTGTGAATAAATTCGATGGCGCCAATATCAACGCCGCGTGTCGGCTGGCCTACCAATAAAATGTCTGGGTCCCTTTCAATTTCTCGTGCCACGACAATTTTTTGCTGGTTACCACCCGAGAAATTTCTCGCCAGAAGTCTTGGGTTTGGTGGGCGGACGTCAAAACGTTCCATTTTGCCTGCTGCGTCTTCTTTGATGGCGGCGTTGTTCATGAACAGGCCCGATTGGAATTTTGTATCCCGATGATAGCCAAAGACAACGTTTTCCCATGCGGCGTAATCCATGATCAAACCTTCGCTTTGGCGATCTTCTGGAACATGGGCAATGCCACGGGCGCGACGGGATTGACCGTCTGATTTTTTACCTGTTAGGTCAATTTCTTGTCCATTAACAGTGATTTTGCCGCTTGCCGTCTGATATCCGCCCATTACCTCGAGCAATTCTGATTGACCGTTGCCTGCGACACCAGCAATCCCCAGCACTTCACCGGCGCGCAAATTCAGGTTGATCCCCTTAACCCGTTCAACGCCTGCATCGTCGACTACTCGTAGATTTTCTATTTCTAGCACCACCTCTTTGGGATGCGCAGGCGCTTTGTCTACGCGCAATAAAACTTTTCGCCCAACCATAAGTTCAGCTAATTCTTGGGGGCTAGTATCACTAGTTTTAACTGTCGCGGTCATTTCACCGCGACGCATGACGGATACCGTATCGGTGATATCCATAATTTCACGGAGTTTATGCGTGATTAGGATGATTGTTTTCCCCTCTTCCCGCAGGCGGCGCAGGATACGGAAAAGTTGGTCGGCCTCAGATGGCGTTAAGACGCCCGTTGGCTCGTCCAGTATTAGGATTTCGGCTTTGCGATACAACGCTTTTAAGATTTCGACGCGCTGTTGGTGACCCACGGACAAATCCTCGATCACTGCATCTGGATCAACCTCTAGTTCGTATTCTTGCGCCAATTGGCGCAATATTTCACGAGCATTTTGCAACGATGTTTTAAGCAGAACACCATCCTCTGCACCCAAAATAACGTTTTCCAGAACTGTGAAATTCTGAACCAATTTAAAGTGTTGAAATACCATTCCGATGCCTGCGGCGATTGCTGCCTGACTATCGGGTATCTGTGTTTTTTGACCGCCAATAAAAATATCGCCAGCGTCTGCTTTATAATAACCAAAAAGGATCGACATCAATGTCGATTTACCCGCACCATTTTCACCAATTATTCCGTGAATAGTTCCTTGTTTTACAGCGATAGAAATATCTTTGTTAGCGACAACTGCGCCAAAAGATTTGGTGATATTGCGTAACTCTAATGCAGTCAATGTACTATTAAGGGCGGCCTTGTTTGACCGCCCTAAGTTTGTGTTTTGAGACATCTTGTTCTCAGAATTCCAACACTGTGCAGGTATCTGTAGCGGCGTAGTTTTCGACTTTGATGCTGCCTGAAATGATCCCGTCGGTCGCGGCTGCAACCGCATCTTTCATTTTGGCGTTAACTAAGGCGGCATTATTTTCGTCAAAAGCAACGCCGACACCTTCAGAAGCGAGATCCATAGTTAAATACCCAGTTTGCAAATCTGATCCGTCTTTCAGCGCATTGTAAACTGTATTATCGACTCGTTTTAGCATTGAAGTTAGGACTTTTCCTGGGTGTAGGTGGTTTTGATTGCTATCTACACCAATTGACAGGATGCCTTCATCTGCAGCTGTTTGCAGAACTCCGACACCTGTACCGCCTGCTGCTGCATATACAACATCCGCGCCTTGTGCGATTTGTGCTTTTGTAAGTTCAGAACCTTTCACTGGGTCGTTCCACGCAGCTGGTGTAGTACCTGTCATATTTGCAACAATTGTGGCATTGGGGTTTACAGATTTTACGCCCTGAGCATAACCGCAACCAAATTTACGGATAAGAGGGATGTCCATTCCACCAATGAACCCTACGGTTCCGGACTTCGACGCCATCGCCGCCATCACGCCAGCCAGATATGAACCCTCATGCTCTGCAAATGAAACGGTTTGTACGTTAGGTAGGTTTGCCCAGCCATCAATATTGACGAACTTAACGTCTGGATATTCGGGAGCGACTGCTTCGATCGGTGTCGTCATTGCAAAGCCCATCGTGATGATTGGGTTTGCTCCAGCTTCTGCAAAGCGACGTAAAGCTTGCTCTCGCTGCGCTTCTGAGGTGAGCTCAATTTCTCGAAATGTCCCGCCTGTTTCATCTGCCCAACGTTTTGCGCCATTATATCCAGCTTCATTAAATGACTTATCAAACTTACCACCCAAATCATAAATGACCGCGGGTTCCGCCAATGCTGTACCTGCGATTAACGCTGATGCAGCTGTTGCACCTAATATTTTAGTCATGATGCTCATAATATCTCTCCCAGTTGCGAACGCAGGCACCCCCTGCGTTATTCGATACAGTATTAAGCCCGCTGATTGGGTAAACCGTCAACTGGTTTTTCACGAATTTCTTTGAAAAACGGGAAGTTTATCCTGTGTTTTCAGCTGTTTTTTTCAGGTGTTTTTCCATGACGATTGCATCAACACGTCTTCCGTTAGGGAAGGTGTAGTAGTTTTTACGCACTGCAATCTGTTGATACCCATTTGACGTGTATAACGCCCGAGCCGCTACATTTGAATACGCCACTTCCAGAATGATACGGCGAATATTATTTTGTAACGCCCGCTGTTCAAACGTTGCCAAAATACGGTGCCCAATCCCCTGCTTGCGATGTTCAGGTTTTGTCATGATCAGAAAGAGTTCGGCTTCGTTCACAATGACTTGACCCACTGCGAACCCTGCGTCGCAAGTGACGGATAACGCATTACTTGCGGAAAGCATTGTGGAAAATTCAGCTTCGCTCCATGCGCGCTGTCCAGTTGGCTCGGAGCGGTGAAGCTGTGCCATTTCAGCTGGCGTCATCTAACACCTTTGGGGGTAAATCGCGTGCGGGCGCTGCATCTGCTGGCTTGACGTACATAGGGACTGGGCGATCAAACCGATCTGCGTTTTCAGCCATACGTGCGATATTTTTGACCAGTTGCGCTGGATCGGGGCGGTAAATTAGGGGGCGACCAAGCTGCGCAGCCTGATCACGATCTCCTAGTTGTGAGTTCAGACCGTGACCTGAAAAATATATCTGATCGCGTATCGCGGGCAGGCACGCGACCGCCTCATCGCTCTGTCTATAAAGCGTTGCATCAAACCCATTCACGCCAATTGCAGGAATTCCAAGAGACAGCGCAAAACCAAGCGCTGCGGACACTGAAATGCGAATGCCTGTGAAATTCCCGGGGCCAGTCCCCACGCCAATGCGCGACACATCCTGCAAGGTGACGCCAGAGGTGTCTAAAACGTCCACTATCATGTCCATGATTGCTTCGGCTTGGCCGCGCGCCATATCATCGGCGCGACAGGCCATGAATTCACCATTTACAAGAACAGCCGCTGCACAAAACGGACCAGATGTGTCAAAGGCAAGGACAACTGTGTCAGAGGCCAACAGGACGGACCTCAGTCACCTCTGGGATGTAGTGGCGTAGTAGGTTTTCAATACCCATCTTTAGCGTCATGGTTGAGGATGGACATCCTGCACACGCGCCTTTCATCTGAAGGTATACCACGCCACGTTCAAATCCGTGGAACGTGATGTCACCGCCATCTTGGGCAACAGCGGGGCGAACACGAGAATCCAGCAATTCTTTGATTTGTGATACGATACCAGCGTCTTCTTCACTGTGCTGCGTGCCATGATCGGCCGCCTGATCACCCTGAATGACCGGTTGACCAGACTGGAAATGTTCCATGATTGCGCCGAGTAGGGCAGGTTTCGCATGATCCCAATCGGTTGCTTCGTCCTTGGTGATCGTCACAAAATCTCGCCCTAGGAATACGCCACGTACACCCGCAACCGCAAACAAACGCTGCGCAAGAGGAGAGTTTCCCGCATCATCTGCGTTTTGATAATCCGCCGTGCCTTCATCCATAATGCTTAGTCCAGGAAGGAACTTTAATGTGGCTGGGTTCGGGGTCGTTTCGGTTTGAATGAACATCACGCTCTCCAATTTAGAATTATTTTAAATATGGCTTTCCCGACCAGATAAGTCAAGATTAGAGCGCGTCGTAAATATCAGTTTTTAAGGAGGCTACGTAATCAGTTCAAGCTGTTCTTTGGTCAGCGACCCAGGCACTATCGTCACAGGGATTGGCAGCGTCCCCGCATTTTTGGACATTTGGTTGACCAAGGGACCTGGGCCCTTTTTGTCTAAACCAGCTCCCAGAACCAGCACCCCAATATCAGGATCGGACTGGATTTGTGCCAAAATTTCCGACACGACCTCGCCCTCGCGGATCACCAATTCAGGTTCAATATTTTTGCGATCACGCATCCATTTTGCAAAGACTTCGAAATGGACTTCGATACGCTCGCGTGCTTCTTCACGCATAATGTCGCTCACGCCGATCCAGTGATTGAATTCATCTGGACTGATCACTGCCAAGATTGTGACGCCACCTCCAGAGTTCGCCGCACGCATTGCAGCAAAGCGCATCGCATTTAGACATTCTTTGCTATCGTCAAGGACCACCATAAATTTGCGCAAGACCCGCTCCTGATATTGGCTAATCGGTCAAAACCGATCAGGCAGAGTGTGGTTCAACTCTGTGTTTGGGTCAAGGCATTCTTCAAAATGCCCCGTTCCGCATGTCTGTGGCCTTGGTTACTTTAGGCCAACAATTTCATATGTGCGTTTCAAAATCGGTGCCGCAATTGTGCGCGCACGCTCCGCGCCGCCTTCTAACACCCGATCAATTTCGGATTTGTCATCCAACAACCGACGCATTTCCGCAGAAATGGGCGAAAGTTTTTCAACCGCACGTTCAACCAGCATGGGTTTGAATTCTGAAAATTGTTTTCCGCCCACCTCTGTTAGCACCTTTTCAACACTCTCGTCCGCCAGCGCTGCATAAATTGCAACCAAATTACGCGCTTCTGCACGTC
>JAAEZW010000151.1 GCA_018222665.1 Paracoccaceae bacterium | reverse complement strand
GGCATGCAGATCACAGGCGGATCAACCACTGTGCCTGATGGATACGAAAAATTGCGTCAGGCGGGGGCCGTTGCGCGGGAAACGCTGAAGGCGGCCGCACATGAAAAAACGGGCGTGCATGTCACGCGGATGAAAACCCGTTCGGGACATGTTATTCTGCCTGATGGACAAGAGCTGAGCTATCAATCCCTTGCCTCAATCGCGGCGGATATTGATCCGGTTCGGGATGTGGAGCTTCGCGCAGAAAGCGAATGGCGCTATATCGGCAAACCGATGCAGCGCTTGGATATTCAGGCGAAATCAACGGGTACGCAGAATTACGGAATTGATTTTGAAATGCCTGGCATGCTGCACGCAACGGTAAAGTTGAACCCCCATCAGGGCGGTGCAACGGCCACGGATTATGATGCAGCAGATGCGCTGACTATGCGCGGGGTTAAGGGCGTGCATCCTGTGATGAACGGGATTGCCGTTGTTGCGGACAACACATGGCGTGCGTTCCAGGCGGCGGACATGATCTCGGCCAACTGGCCGAAATCCGATATGCCCGACACGATGGCGGGACATTGGAAGGCGCTGTCTGATGCCTTCAACGAAGATCAGCAGGAAATCCAAAACCGCGATGATGGGGATGTCGAGGCCGAATTGGCCAAAGGCGATGTCCTAACTGCAGAATACCGTGCGCCCTATGTGGCCCATGCGCCGCTGGAACCCATCAATGCCACCGTTTTGATGACTGATGATCGCATCGATATTTGGACGGGGACGCAAATTCCACGCTTTATCGAAAACAATGTCGCGAAATTGACGGGGTTTGAGCATGACCAAATTCACCTGCACGTGATGATGATGGGCGGCAGCTTTGGCCACCGACTAGAGGATGATGTGGTGCGTCAAGCCGTTCAAGTCGCGATGGAATACAAGGACACGCCGATCAAACTGACCTATCGTCGTGAAGAGGATATGATGCATGACTATACCCGGCAGATCGCGATGGCACGCGCCTCGGGGCGTGTGGAAAATGGTCAGGTGTCGGCCATGGATCTGGGAATTGCCATGCCATCGGTTGTCGCATCACAAATGTCGCGTCAGGGCCTTTCATTGCCTGGACCAGATGCGGTTATCGTGGCCGGTGCGTGGGAACAGCCCTTTGATGTTCCAAACTATCGCGTCACCGGCTATCGCGTGAAACCCTTGGCCCCGCTAAGTTCATGGCGTTCGGTTGGGGCATCTACAAACGCATTTTTTCACGAAGGGATGATGGATGAATTGATCCGCGCCGCAGGTGCAGATCCCTTGGCCGAACGGTTGCGTTTGTGTTCCCATGAGCCCAGCTGCAAGGTTTTGGAAAAAGTGGGCGAGATGTCGAATTGGGGCTCCCCCTTGGGTGAAAACCGTGGTCGCGGACTGGCGTTCTGTATGTCTTTCGGCGTCGCCACAGCCGAGGTTGTGGATATTACGGTGACAGAGGATAGCATTCGCATTGATGATGTTTACATTGCCGCCGAGGTTGGCAAAGTCGTTGATCCGATCAACTTTGAAAACTTAGTCAAGGGTGGGGTCATCTATGGCCTTGGGCATGCGATGAATTGTGAAATCACCTATACCGATGGTATCGCCGAACAGGACAATTTCTGGTCACACGAAGGGATGCGGATGAACCAAACCCCCCGTATCCATGTGGCGGGATTGGAAAATGGCAATAAAATCCGCGGGATCGGGGAACCTCCTGTACCCCCTGCGGCCCCTGCCTTGGCGAGCGCCATTTTTGATGCAACGGGTCAGCGTTTACGGGAAATGCCATTTAGCAAGTTTGTAGATTTTGCATAAAACCCAAGACAGAAAACAAAAAAGGGGCTGGTGTGGACCAGCCTCTTTTTATTGTCAATGCCGATAATATCTACTCGCGCGTTCCCGCAAAGCGGTCTTGCCATTCTTCGCGTTGCTCATCCGTGATTTTTGCGAACAACACGTCAGGGACGCTAAATTCGTGACCTGCGGTTAGATGTGACAATGCCTCTGTTACATCGCTTGGCCATGAGTCGTCAGATGTTTGCATCGCCTCCATCATCCGAGCGGAGGTTGATGGAATAAAGGGGGCGGATAACACAGCATATAAACGGATCAGGTTCAGACCCAAACGCACCTGCGCGGCGGCGGTTTCGGGGTCCTCTTTAAACGTGGACCACGGCGCTGCGGATTGCAGGTATTCGTTGCCCGCAACCCAAATCGCGCGCAGCTCGGCTACTGCCTTGCGCACGTCAATGGCGTTCATATGCGTTTCATAGCCGCGCAAACGTGTGGTGATATCGGCGATCAGTTTCTCTTCTTGTTCGCCATAGCTTCCACCCTCTGGCACGACCTCACCAAATTTGGAACGACAGAATTTTGTGATACGGCTGACAAAGTTGCCCAAAACATCTGCCAAATCTTTGTTCACATTTGCTTGGAAATTTTCCCATGTGAATTCGGCATCTGAACTTTCTGGTGCATTGGAGAGCAACCACCAGCGCCAATAATCGGCAGGTAGGATTTCCAAGGCCTGATCCATGAACACCCCACGGCCGCGTGATGTTGAGAATTGACCACCGTCATAGTTCAGATAATTGAAAGATTTGATGTAATCGACCAATTTCCATGGCTCGCCCGATCCAAGGATTGTGGCGGGGAAGGACAACGTGTGAAACGGTACGTTATCCTTTCCCATGAACTGGGTATAGGTGACATCATCTGCCCCCTGATCGGTACGCCACCAACGTTGCCAATCGTTACCTTTTCCAGCATCAACCCATTCTTGAGAACAGGCGATGTATTCGATGGGCGCATCAAACCAGACATAGAAAACCTTGCCTTCCATGCCGGGCCAATCTGCGTCACCACGTTTGACGGGCACACCCCAATCTAGATCACGTGTAATCCCCCGGTCCTGAAGGCCATCCCCATCGTTTAACCATTTTTTCGCGATGGAGGTGGTTAGAACGGGCCAATCTGTTTTGCTGTCGATCCAGGCCTCTAGCTGATCTTTCATTTGTGATTGGCGCAGATAGAGGTGCTTTGTTTCGCGCATTTCCAAATCGGTTGATCCCGAAATCGTGGAATGTGGATTGATCAGATCGACAGGGTCCAATTGTTTTGTGCAGTTGTCACATTGATCCCCACGCGCACTATCAAACCCACAGTTGGGGCAAGTGCCCTCGATATAACGATCGGGTAAATAACGCCCATCTGCATGTGAATACATTTGTGTTTCACTTACTTCGGCGATCAGGTTTTGATCGGCCAGCACACCTACGAAATGCTGTGTCAGGCTTTGGTTTTGCGCGCTTGAGGATCGTCCGAAATGATCGAATGATAATCCAAACCCATCCGCAATTTTTGATTGCACCTCATGCATCTCTGCACAGTATTCGGCGACGGGCTTACCCGCCTTGGCGGCAGCCAATTCAGCAGGTGTGCCGTGTTCGTCAGTGGCGCATAAAAACAGTACTTCGTTTCCACGCGCGCGTTGGTAGCGCGCGAATAAATCGGCAGGAAGTTGGCTCCCGACAAGGTTTCCAAGGTGTTTGATCCCGTTGATATAGGGGATTGCCGATGTTATCAGATGGCGTGCCATGTCTGCGTCCTTGTGTTCAAAGTTGCGCCACTTCTAGACCAGTTTTTGCGGAGGGAAAAGGCTAGTTCTTGTGATCCCGCACACCGCGTAACAACCGACCAATTGTAAAGGAGGTGCGCGGTGCATAGACATAGGGGGTTTTTTCTTCTGGTACGGGACGCGCACGCATCCGCAACAGGCCAAACACCACCAATCCCAGGTGCC
The DNA here is from genome assembly GCA_018222665.1 of Paracoccaceae bacterium. Taxonomy (GTDB): domain Bacteria; phylum Pseudomonadota; class Alphaproteobacteria; order Rhodobacterales; family Rhodobacteraceae; genus HIMB11. The sequence continues at coordinate 1,590 of JAAEZW010000151.1, read as the reverse complement.
CAACCGCAATCATCACAAAGAGCGCGGCAGGCCCATAAAGCTCGATCAAGAGGGACGCAAATGCAGGGGCCGCAATCGCGCCAGTGGCATACCAAAACATCAATGCTGCGGATAATTCAACGCGCTGATCGCTGTCGGCGAAATCATGTGCGTGCGCGGCGGCCACCGAATAGATTGGAAAGGTTGTAAACCCAAACAAACCCGCGAGGCCAAAGATAACGACAATGTCGCTGCTGGTGATCGCGGCGCTTAAGCCGCAGCTGACGATGGCCGCGGCCGACAACCAAATCAAGACCCAGCGGCGGTCAAATTTGTCCGCCAACCACCCTGCGGGAACCTGCGCCAATGCACCCCCCAAAACGAAGGCTGCAAGGAAATAGGCGATTTCCTCGGCCACCAATCCTGTGCGTTGGCCATAGACGGGCCCAACCATGCGGAACGCAGCACTGGTCAGGGCGGCCACGATCACGCCCGCGGTTGCCAAGGGCGATTTTGCGATCGCCAACATGGGGCGCAGCCGCGGGGCGGATTTGGTTTCAGGCTGGGGAACGCGCGTTAGGGTTAGCGGGATCAGTGTGGCGCAACAAATCAATGCGAGCAGGTTATAGGACACATAGCTGGCCGGTGCCAAAACCCCAATCATCAATTGCGCCATCATGGATGCGCCCATATCGACCACACGGTACACGCCCATAACGCGACCGCGGTTTTCATTGACAACTTTGGCCTGTAGCCAACTTTCGACAACTGTGTAACACCCTGCAACACACATGCCTGATGCGATGCGCATAATGGACCATGCCAGTGGATCAATCACCAACATATGGGCCAATAATCCAATCGCCCCCATCGCAGTAAAGGCCGCGAAGGTGCGCGAATGTCCCACGCTGCCCATCAAACGGGGCGCCCACCAACATCCAACGAAAAACCCCACGAAATGGGCCGAGCCCAAGAAACCGATTTGTTGCGTTGTAAAGTCCAATTCGGTTGCGGATAACACATCCAACGGCCCAACACCGCCGCTGGAGAGCTGCATCAAAACAACGGACAGGAAGAGGGCAGTAAAAGAAATCAACAAACGCATGTCGCCGACCATAGCCGCTTGCGAAACAGGTGGAGGAGGATTTTCGACAGAAAGGTCGCATTTCGCATCTTTCGCCATAAATTTCTTTGCATTAGCTTGGGCATAACTGACGGAGGATAGAATGCGCAAAAAACCAATGGGTCGTACGCAGTTAATGGTGTCTGAACTGTGTCTTGGCACGATGACTTATGGCACACAAACGCCCAAGGCCGAGTCGCATGCGCAAATTGATTTGTCACTAGAGCGGGGGATAAATTTTCTGGACACTGCGGAAATGTATCCTGTGAACCCTGTGTCCAAGGAAACGATTGGCCGGACCGAGGAAATCATCGGAAATTGGATTGCTGCCAACCCTGCGCGGCGGGGTGATTTTATTTTGGCCACCAAACATTCGGGGGAAGGCATGGCGCATGTGCGCGACGGCGCGCCAATTAGCGCTGCCACCATTGCCGAAACGATCGAAGGCAACCTGCGCCGTTTGCAAACCGATTACATTGACCTTTATC
>JAAEZW010000150.1 GCA_018222665.1 Paracoccaceae bacterium | reverse complement strand
TGTTGTCTGAAGGCGCGCGCGTGCTGCCGGTGGTGCCGCTCTTCCACGTGAATGAATGGGGCTTCCCTATACCGCGCCGATGGTTGGCGCATCGTTAATATTCCCAGGGGGTGCATTGGATGGGGCGTCCTTATTCGAGCTGATGGATGTAGAAAAGGTGTCCTCCGCGTGGGGTGTGCCCACTGTTTGGCAGGGATTGGCGGGTGAAATCAGCAATCAGGGGCGCAACCCAGATGGATTTAGCAGCGTGGTCGTGGGCGGATCGGCTGCGCCGCGTTCGATGATCGAAGGGTTCGAAAAATCAGGCGTATCAGTGTGCCATGCATGGGGCATGACTGAGATGAGCCCGATTGGAACCCAAGGCAACCTGCCAGTCTCCTTTGCTGCCAGTGCCACATTAGAAGATCGTTTGGACCTGCAACAATTACAGGGCCGTCGGGTTTATGGGGTTGAATTGAAGATTGTAGACGAAGATGGTGTTCCCCAACCCCATGATGGTGAAGCTGTTGGAGAACTATATGTTCGCGGCAACAACGTGATCAGTGGGTATTTCAATAATGAAGAGGCCACCGCCGACGCAATGGATGCCAATGGGTGGTTTGGAACGGGCGATATCGCGTCGATCAGTGCAGATGGATATTTGATGATCCAAGATCGCGCGAAAGATTTGATTAAATCAGGTGGTGAATGGATCAGTTCCATTGATTTGGAAAATGTGGTCATGGGCCATCCTGACGTAGCCAGCTGCGCTGTAATTGCCGTGCCCCATCCCAAATGGGATGAACGTCCAATCTTGGTTGTGGTTCCCAACGGCAAGGCGCGTGTTAGCAAGTCAGAGATTGACGAAATGCTTTTGAAACACGTTGCAAAATGGCAGTTGCCTGACGCGATTGAATTTGTAGATGAATTGCCGCTGACGGCGACGGGCAAGGTTTCCAAATTGACCCTGCGTCGTCAATTTGCCGATTATCAGTTGCCAGAATAAGAGGTTTAAGATGGATCTTGGGATTAGTGAACGCGTTGCACCACTGATTAAGGCCGTGCGCGATATGGTGGAAAACGATATCGCGCCGCTGGACGCTGAATATCACGCGCTGGTCGGTACCCACCCCACAGGGGATCGTTTCAAACATACCGATCGTCAGTTGGAAATTTTGGATCGGCTTAAATCTTTGGCGCGCGAACGGGGGCTTTGGAATTTTTGGCTTACCGACAGTGAACGTGGATACGGGCTGAGCACCGTGGAATACGCCTATTTGGCCGAAGAAATGGGCAAGGTTGGCATCGCAGCCGAGGTGTTCAACTGTAATGCCCCTGACACGGGCAATATGGAGGTTTTAGAGCGCTACGGCACCCAAGAACACAAAGACCGCTGGTTGAATGACCTGCTGGATGGCAAAATCCGCTCGGCCTATGTTATGACTGAACCGAATACCGCATCCTCGGATGCGGCCCAGCTAAGTTTTAAGGCGAAGAAGGACGGGGATGAGTGGGTTCTAAACGGCGAAAAATGGTGGATTTCGGGGTCGGGAGATCCGCGTTGTGCGCTTTATATCGTTATGGCCTGTAGCGATCCTGATGCACCAAAGCACGGCCGTCATACGATGTTTGTAATGGATGCCGACACGCCGGGCGTCGAAATTTTGCGCCCCATGCAGGTGTTTGGCCATGATGATGCGCCCCATGGACATATGCACCTGCGCTTTACCAACGTGCGCCTGCCTGCCAGCGCGGTTGTTTTGGGCGAAGGGCGCGGGTTTGAAGTTGCCCAAGGGCGCCTTGGACCGGGGCGTATTCATCATTGTATGCGTGCGATTGGGCAGGCGGAAAAAGCATTGGAAATGATGTGCAAACGCGGCCTTGCCCGCGAGGCATTTGGCAAACAGATCATCGAATTGGGTGCGAACTACGACATCATCGCAAATGCACGTATGGAAATCGAAATGGCACGATTGTTGTGCCTAAAGGCGGCCTATATGATGGACACCGCAGGCGTCCGCGCAGCCCAGCCGTGGATTTCCAAGATCAAGGTTGTTGCGCCCCTGATGGCGGGCAAGGTGATTGATGAGGCCATGCAGCTGCACGGCGCGGCAGGCATTTCACAGGATACGGATTTGGCCCATATGTGGACCCACGTGCGTACCCTGCGTTTCGCCGACGGCCCCGATGCCGTCCACCGCCGCCAAGTTGCGCGTGCAGAGTTAAAGAAATACAGCAACGAAAAGCGGTAGATTTAGTTTTGTTCACCGCCAATTTCCAGATTGACAGACGCCGACCGCCTCCGTCAAACCGTAGGTTTGCCTAAGGCAAAACGGGCGGTGCCTTTCGTCGCCACCCGCGGTCGGCTTGGCACAGGCTTATTTCCCATCAGCCGTGTCCAGCCAGATCGTTACGGGGCCCTCGTTAGTTAGGGAAACCTTCATATCCGCGCCGAATTTGCCTGTTTCAACGGTTACGCCCGTCTGAGCCAATCCGTCAGCGAAGTATTCATAAAGCGCGCGACCCTCATCGGGGGATGCTGCATTGGAAAACCCGGGGCGATTTCCGCGTTTGGTGTCGGCGGCCAATGTGAACTGACTAACGACCAAGGCGGAACCGCCGATGTCCATGATCGATTTGTTCATCTTGCCCGCATCATCCTTGAATATGCGCAGCTTGGTGATTTTGTTAATCAATTGATCGGCCTCGGCCTGTGTATCGCCTGCCATGGCGCAGATCAGGATCAGCAGACCCGCATCTGTTGCCCCAATCTGTTGACCATCAACCCTTACCTCTGCCACAGTCACACGTTGCAATAGGGCGCGCATATCATCCTCCTTGAATGGTGGCGTATAGGTAGCCAACTGCACCCGCAACGCATAGCCCCAAAATAACGGAAACGGCAATTTTCCATGTGGAATAGGGGCGTTCCCCCTGAACCCGACCCGTGCGTGCGTTCACGACAAAACGATATGTTTCACCGCGGTATTTGTAGGCGGTCAACCACACGGGCAATAGGATATGTTTGAACCTGACATCGGATACGGTGGTGTCGATATGGTGTACCCGCTGGCGATCCCTCCAATGTCAAACCGCACGTCCCGTGCAATGACGCGGTCCATATGTGCACGCGCCTCGGTAAATCCGTCATCCAGATCAATGGTGTATCCTTCGGCGCGAAAACCCGCGAAATATTCGGGGTTATAGGGCACCAATTTTCATTGTTCCATATCCCACTACTAACTTTGTGGTTCGTTTAATAACTCTGAAATTTCATACAAGTATGGCCGCGCCTGATCCAAGGTCATCCCAGGAAGAAGGCGTGGATCATATAAAATCTGCAACATTACCGCATCCATAGTGGTCAGCGTTGCAAATTCATCGTCATCGTTAAATATACTGGGGCGGGCGTAAGGGCTATCATTGGCAAGTCCGAGGCCCTGTGCAAGTTCTTCTTCAATGCAGGCACGCTGCATCAGCGGGGGGTGTTCGGCGCGAATAATGGCGATTGCATGCGTGTATCCGTGCCGTATTTCTGCATTGGAAAACGCCATAACCATGCAATGGACATCCTCTGGCATCATTGCGACGACCTGTTTTGCCAAGGCGCCAATTTGCGGACCGCGGGATGCTAAAAAGGCATCCATTTGGTCGCGGTCATCGTGCCCCATGAACAACACATCAAAATTGGGTTTTCGCGCTGACACCAGCATCGGATGACCTGTTATCCGAGATAGTTTTTTAACATATTTTGCAACTGTGGCCTTGGCCAGTTTCACACGATTTCGATCAACAGATTTTCCAAAAACAGGATTGAAACGGACTGGCGTCGTCCATTTTTCCAGGTGTGATGCCTGAGAAATACGCGAAAACCCAAGGGTGGCGTCATATTCATCGTAAAATGCGATGTCTTGAAAATGGCGCAGAATATCGTGCATATCGAAGGGCGTATCAGGCCCGCCACCATCGGTTCGCATCAGGCCGCGCGATAACTGTGATTGTTCAAACTGTGACAAGCGTTCCATTGACGCGGATTGGGCTGCAGAAATTGGAACCTCTACCGCGATATCGCTATGATCAAATTGCATTACGCTCATTCCACATCCTGACAGGGCAAGCGTGCCTAAAAGTGGAAAAAACAGGTTAGACCAAATGTTATTCATGTCGCATAATCACCTGCTTCTGCACCGTTATCAAGGCTTGCCATGTCGCGTGCCTTGGCCGCGGCCATTTCAGAGCCTGTGGCCTTGCCTTCATCGACGATCACGAGGCCTTCTTCGATATCACCAATCAGGTCAGCTGCTGCCTGTTTGATTGCCTCGATGTCAAAAACACCGCGTTCCATTTCTTTGAGCCTGTAAAAAAGGCTTTCATGAGGAATGTGAGCGTCGCGTGCGCCTTACTTGGGTGTTTTCATTGCGGGTCTTGGGGGCTTTGCGGATGGGGCGTTTTGGTTTTGGGGCTTCTTCAAAACTTTCGGCGTCCAACCCCAATTGATCGCGCAGCACCTTGCGCCGCACTTCTTCGACTTCACCGCTTTTCAAATTGCCCAACTGAAACGGCCCATAAGAAACGCGCAACAGGCGGTTCACGCTTAAGCTCACGGCCTCCATCGCACGGCGAATTTCGCGGTTTTTGCCCTCGCGCAGACCCACGGTCAGCCAGGCGTTTGCACCTTGTTGGCGATCCAGACTGATCTGCATGGGTTGAAATTTTTCACCCTCAATCACGATCCCTTTGCGCAGGGGCTCAAATATTTTTTCTTCTGGGCGTCCGTTGACGCGCACGCGGTATTTGCGCAGCCACCCTGTCGAGGGCAGCTCCAATTTCCGCTTTAGCCCACCGTCATTGGTCAAAAGCAACAATCCCTCGGAATTCAGGTCCAAACGCCCAACGCTCATCACGCGGGGCAATTCGGGGGGCAGTTCATCGAAAATTGTTGTACGCCCCTTTTCGTCGCGGGTTGTCGTCACAAGCCCAAGTGGTTTGTGATATAACCAGAGCCGTGCAGGTTCAGGTGGGCGCAATTCTTTGCCATCAACAAAAATGCGATCACTGGGCAGCACATTCAAAGCGGGCGAGGAAATGGGCGTGCCATTTACACTGACACGACCAGTCTCGATAATTTTTTCGGCGTCTCGACGGCTTGCAATACCAGCGCGCGCGATGACCTTGGCGATGCGGTCGCCTCTTTTGGGTGTTTCACTCATACCTTGCGCTTTAGGGCAAAATCAGCGATTGCGAAAGGGGTTAGCAAAGGAATGGCCATGACATTTCGCACATTTATGGATGTCGCCCTGACAGAAGCAGGCGCCGCCGCCACGCGGGGCGAGGTGCCTGTTGGTGCTGTCATCGTGAATGCAGATGGCGTGATTTTGGCCCAAGCGGGCAATCGCACACGCGAATTAAATGATCCCTCTGCCCATGTATCTT